>CAZNVQ010000056.1:3985-8768 GCA_964576425.1 uncultured Flavipsychrobacter sp.
AAATGAATGGAAAAGTGCTGTTGAAAAATTTAAACCTTTAAGTAATCAGCAAGATTCATTGGGTCAAACAGCCATGTATTTATTGGGTGATTGTTATTTGAAAATCAATGACAAAAAGAGTGCAAGAAATGCATTTGGCATTTGCTCAGAGATGAAATTTGATCCTAATCAGCGAGAAGCTGCTTTGTTGCTTTATGGTAAATTATGTTATGAGATGGGTAACAATGATATTGCCAAAAATAGTTTTCAAACCTTACAAATTGAATATCCTCGTTCATTATTTACAGCAGAAGCTAAAACATTGATTGGAGAAATTTTATTGAAATTAAACAATTACGAAGAGGCCTTTAGTTCGTTGAAAGACATCAAAGAAAAGTCGCCAGCATATTGGGCAGTTTGGCAAAAAGCGACTTATGGGTATGCGATGAAAGAACTCAAACAAAGCAATTCATATTTTGCCGATAGCTTATTGACTCTTTCGTTGATTCAGCCAGTTGATAAAGCTTATGAAGCCGCAGCTTGTTTTTGGAAAGCTGACATTGCTTTTGATGCAAAGAGAAATGAATTGGCAGTTGTTTATCTTAAAAGATTTATTTCTAAAACTCAAGGTATTGAGAAAAAGGTGAGCCAAATTAGTAAGCAAGCAACTTTAGCTAATGGCTATTTGAACTTAGGTTACGCGTCAATGGAATTAGAGAATTACAAAGATGCGCAACATTATTTTGGACAAACAAAACAAAATGCAAGCGAAGAAAACAGTGCATTATTATTGAATGCATCAATCCGTGAGGCTGATGCTGCATTTATGCAAAAAAATTATAAAGATGCATTGGTTTTATATCAAAAATTAATCAATGCCGATGGTGTAGAATCTGATTATGCACGCATTCAAAAAGCAATAATTTTCGGACTTCAAGGCAAGATGAATGATAAAATTTCATTGCTGCAGCAAGTAATTAATAAATACAATTCACCTTACGATTTTGAAGCAAGATATGAATTGGCTAATACTTATATTGAAAACGATAAATTTGTTCAAGCGATTGGTTTGCTAGAGCCTTTGACTTTAAGTAAAGACGCAAGAAGCATTGCACCAAAAGCATTAATTAAAATTGGATTTTCTCATCGTCAGTTGAATAATTTTGATGAAGCTGTTCTTGCATACAAGCGAATCCTAGCAGATTATCCAAATTCTGATGAACGATCTTCTGCTTTAGAAGCATTACGAAACATTTATATCGAACGTAATCAGCCTGAGGCTTACTCTGTATTGATTCGGGATTATAATTTACCAATTTCAGGTGCAAATACATTTGATTCCACCCATTATTCAGCAGCGGAAGCTCAAATTTCATCCGGTAAATGGTCTGAAGCTAAAACCGCGTTGGTATTGTATTTAGCTAAGTTTCCTAATGGTGTTTTTGTTCCTAAGGCTAAATACTACAAAGCTGAAAGTCATTTTCAATTGAAAGAATTTGATGAGGCTTTAGAAGCATTTTCGGATGTGGTAAAATTACCTTGGAATGAATTTACAGAAGTGAGTGCTAAAAGAGCTGGCGAAATATCATTTAAGAAAAATGATTACAATGAAGCACTAAGATACTTTGGCATCCTTCGAAACAGCGCCATGAGTCAAGAACAACTGATACAAGCTTATTCAGGCATGATGCATGCAAGTTTGGGAATGAATAATTCGGAACAAACACTCGCTTATGCCGATACGCTTTTAAGTTTTAAAGACCTATCGACCAACATGATAGGAGAAGCGCAATTTGTCAAAGCCAGAATGTTGGAACAGCAAAACAAATGGAATGAAGCCATAGAAATTTATAAAAACATTCAAGATATTGAAAGCGATGCGAGCCTTGCTGAAGCAAGATTCAGATTAGCTCAAATTTATTTCAAACAAGGCAAGTTGAAAGAAGCTGAAGCTGAAGCCGCACGCGCCACACAACTTTCCAATGGAAATAATTATTGGGTGGACAGAGCTTGGTTGCTGATTGTAGATATTTTGGTGAAACAGAAAGATTATTTTAATGCCAAAGCCACTTTACAGAGTATCATAAAGAATGCAAAAAATGCAGAATTTAAAAAAGATGCTCAACAGAAGTTAGAGCAAGTGAAAAAATCAGAAAAACAACAAAGTAAATTGAAGGATGAGTAAATTAAAATTCATGCATATTGCTCCGGTTGTTTTTATTTTGACTAGTTTTTTAACTAGTTCAAAAATTTGGGCTCAAAGAGCTGATACTGTTTTAGGCTCAACAACAATTGAAGTCATTCAAATGTACAAGCCTGAACGTAAGCATGTTCCCAAACCTGTTTTTCATCCTGAGTTGCCACCACGTGATACAACAAAACCAAAATTGAAGTTCGATGTACCACAGCAAACTATTTTTTACAGTTATAGTTCTTTGCCATTAAGTCCACTAGCACTTGGGAGAGACACTACTTTTGCTCCTTATCAAAGTTTTTTAAAACTTGGGTTTGGTAATTTGAATACGCGAATCATTGAAGCTGGAACTAGTTATTTTAGAAATAGATTTTATGAAACTAATTTTCAATTCAATCATTTTGCACAGAGCGGTGAAATAAAAAACCAACAACTGAATTTCACAGCACTATCGGCAGAAGTAAAGATGAAAAGAAGTAGTCATTTTGTTCAAACCAATGTCAATTTTGAACGAAATGTTTACAGTTTTTATGGATACGACCACAGCTTGTATGATTTTTCAAGTAATGAAGTAAAGCAAGTTTTTACGAATGCATCTTTCAAAATCAAGGTGAATAATGATGAAAAAACTAATTTATTAGGTTTCGATTATCAGCCCAATATTTATTACAGTTTTTATGGTGATTCATGGAAAGCGCATGAAAATCAATTCCAATTGCAACTTCCTTTTATCAGAAAAGTGAGTGACCAATTTAAATTTGGATGGCAAATCAATTCCAACTGGGCTTTATTTAAAAATGAATATAAAAACTTTTCTAATAATTATTATCAGCTCAATTCTTTTGTGGATTATTTAGGTGATAATTTTCTAATTCATGCCGCAATAAGCCCAACATTGGGAAAAGATAAAAACTTTTTGTTACCTGATGTCAGCATCAAATGGAATTTGCCCTCTATTCAATCAGGATTCACGCTTGGATACATCAATCAATTAAAGCAAAATACATTCAAGCAATTGTCAACATATAATCCATATATGTACAATAGTTATGATATTAAACAAACCAAGTTAACGGATATTTATACAACTTTGAGTACTAATTTGGGGCATCATGCCTATGTTTCGGGGCGTTTTTCTTGGCAGCAATTTGAAAATTTGCCTATGTTTTTGAATGATTTTTCCGATATGAAAAATTATTATATTGTCAATGATCCTTTGGTTCGATTAATCAGTTTTGAAACAAATTTCAAATATCAAATTGCCGATTTTTTAGGTTTCAATACTACCTTGTTGTATAATAAGTTTTATCAACATGAGCAAGAAAAGGTTTGGCATGAGCCAGGTTTAACTATTAAAACTGATTTGAGTTATCAGCCAACTGAAAAGTTAACATTGACTGCATATGGCAATTTTATGAATCAGATTTATGCTAAAAATCGAAATCATGAGACAATAAAACTTGATGGTATTTTTGATCTTGGCGTTGGAATGCATTATAAGCTTTTCTCTCGTTTAAGTGTTTTTGCTCAAGTGAATAATCTTTTGAATAATAAATATATGCGTTGGAATTCCTTTCAGGCTTTTGGACTAAACGCTTATGGAGGATTGCAATTTCAATTTTAGTTAACCCAACTTATTCTTTTTCACTTTATATAAATTATTTTAGAGCGCAAATTATTTGGTTGAATTATGGATGTAGCAAAATATATTGGACTTTTTTTACTGAAAAATAATTTAGTATATATAAATGGAATAGGAAATCTTGAGCTAATCAAACATCCAGCGAGCTACCTTGATGGTCAGTTAATTCCTTCTTATTTTGAAGTTATTATTGGCATTTCAGGTTCAATCGATGACAACCTTTCAAACTTTATTGCAAACAACGAGCAAATCAGTATTAGCAAAGCTTCTAACGCTTTAAGAGAATTTAGTACACAAGTAAAATTGGATTTGGAGCAGGGCAGAGAAGTTATAATTCCTGCTATAGGAAAACTCATTGAAGTGAGCGGAAAAGTTCAATTTATTACCGATTCGAAACTTCAATTTAGGGCTCCAAATGTTGCAGCCGAAAAGCGTAATCCACAACCTGTTGACCCTTTTGCAAAATCCCAACTTGCTTCATTTCAACAACAACAATTTTATAATCCTCCAATGCCTAATCCTCAAGAAAATCAGGCATTTCAGACAAATAATTTCCATCAACAACCAGTTTCTGAAGTATATTACGAAGAAGAAGCAGCAAGCTCTTCAAAAATTAATTGGACTCGTGTGTTAATTGCACTTGGCATTTTCATTTTTATAATCGTTGTCATTTTTGTAGCGATAAATTTCTTGGGAAGTGATTCTAATAAAGGTAAGAAAATAATCATGCCGCAAAATTCTGAAGTCCCTACATCATCCACTTCAAATTCTTTAGCGAAACCCGATAGTTCGCTTGTTGAAAGTCTGTCGACAGGTGGCATCACTTTCGATGTTCGTTTGTTTGCATTCAGCGATTTCAACAAAGCAAAGTTGCGCATGAAATACTTGCAGAATAAGGGATACAGCGATGTTTATCTTTACCAAACCCCTGATTCGAGTTTGACCTTTGTATTGATTCCAATTGAACA
>CAZNVQ010000056.1:8778-12346 GCA_964576425.1 uncultured Flavipsychrobacter sp.
TACGGCTGTTTTGATGGATTCCTTGCGACAATTGAACGTTATGAATCCTTATAAAGTTGGAGTATATCGTTTCCGTTAAAAAATGTTTTTTCACCTTTCAATTGTGCCGACAATTGTTCTATTTTCTGTATTCACTTTTCATTGGCATCTATCCAATTGCGGTTCAACTCTTGTCTTATTTTAAGCCAAAAGCCAAACTGTGGATTGAAGGCAGAAAACAAATTTTTCAACATATTGAAAAAGCCTTGAAGCCCAACGAGCAAAGGATTTGGATTCATTGTGCCTCTGTTGGTGAATTTGAACAAGCTCGACCAATTATTGAATCCCTAAAACAACAGCAGCCCAATTTTAAAATTGTTGTTAGTTTTTTTTCACCTTCAGGTTATGAGCTTAGAAAAAACTATCCACTTGCAGATTATGTTTTTTACCTGCCAATGGATGGTCGCAGCAATGCACAAAATTGGGTGAACCTAATAGCACCTGAATTTGTCATTTTTGTGAAATATGAATTTTGGTATCACTATTTGACTACACTCAAACGAAAAGGAATTCCTACTTATTTGATTGCAGCAGTTTTCAGACCATCACAAGCATTTTTTAAATCGTATGGTGTTTTTTTTAGAAACATTTTGAAATCCTTTGAATGGATTATGGTTCATGATGAGCAATCCAAACAATTGTTGTCTAGTATCCGAATTAATAATGTAACAATTGCTGGTGACACACGTTACGACCGTGTTGCCGATATTGCCGTTGCTGCTGCTTCATTTCCTAAAATCGATCAATTTAAAAATAAATTTCAACTGATTGTTGCTGGAAGCACTTGGACTGATGACGAAAATATATTGAAAAATACATTGCCTATTTTGCCGCCCAATTGGAAAATTATGTTAGCACCACATGAATTGGATGCCAAACATTTACAGCAACTCAGCAACCTTTGGGGAAATGATGCTGTTTTTTACACCGAAGCAACCGAACAACAATTATTGGATAAAAAAGTGTTGATTGTGGATACTATGGGAATGTTGTCGGCAATGTACAGATATGGAAATATTGCTTATGTTGGTGGTGGTTTTTTGAAAGGCGGTATTCACAACACTTTAGAGCCAGCTGTTTTTGGTTTGCCTGTGTTTTTTGGACCTACCTATGAGAAATTTGTAGAAGCTGTTGCTTTAGTTGAAAAGGGTTTTGCTTTTCCAATTCAAGACCATAAAACTTTTCAGAATAGACTTATTAATTTAATTGAAAATCCTGCTCAATTAGCACAAACGTCAAGTGAAATAATTTTATACATGAAAGGGCAAACAGGAGCTACAGAATTGATAATGGATTTTTTAAAAGCTCGTCATTTCAATAAGTAAAAATCGCGACCTTGTAAATTGAAAAAGTTACTTTTGCATATCAAAATCAAATAATAATGCCAGGAACCGAACTTTTTGGAGCTGAAGAACGTAAAGAAATTAATGACGTCATGGACACCGGGATTTTATTCCGTTACAATCATGATGCACAAAGAAATAATATTTGGAAAGCCCGCGAATTTGAAGCGGAAGTTAGAAAAGTAACTAACGCAAAATTTGCTCACGCGGTAAGTAGTGGTTCAACAGCTATTGCGACAGCTTTGGCTGCGGCGGGAGTTGGTACTGGTGACGAAGTTATTGTTCCACCTTTTACTTATATCGCAACAGTTGAAGCCGTATTGTTCATTGGTGCTTTGCCTGTTTTTGCTGAAATAGATGAAACACTTTGTTTGAGTGCTGAAGGAATTAAAAAAGCAATTACTCCAAAAACAAAAGCGGTTTGTTTGGTACACATGTGTGGTGGAATGGCTGACATGGATGGGATAATGAATGTGGTTAATGAGCATAATCTAATTTTGGTGGAAGATGCTGGTCAAGCTTTTGGCGCATCATACAAAGGAACGTTCACTGGACTTTTTGGTAAAACAGGAAGTTATTCCTTTGATTTTTTCAAGATTGCTACTGCAGGAGAGGGTGGTGTTTTTGTAACTAACGACGAACAAGCTTATCGTTATGCGGATTCCTACTCCGACCACGGGCACGACCATGTTGGCAGTAACCGAGGAATGGAACAACATCCGATTTTAGGATTTAATTACAGAATATCGGAATTACACGCTGCAATAGGTGTTGCACAAACAAGAAAAATTCCTCAAATCCTTGCTGGAAACAGAAAAAACAAACAATTGCTTACTTCAATATTGAGCAACAACAAACATATATCCTTCACGCATCTCCCTGACCCTGAAGGCGACTCCGCAACATTCCTCAATTTATTGTTGCCAAGCACTGAAGTGGCTCAAAAAGTAGTGGATGAAATGAATAAAGCTGGCATTGGTGGTTTTAACTATTGGTTTTTAAATATGTATCATTTTATTAATCAATGGGGGCATTTGAAATCATTGAAAACAACTTCTAAATTACCTATTGAAATGATTGGTGCTCCACAGGATTACCACAATCTCGACTTGCCAAAATCTCAAGAAGTTATTGGACGATTGATTTCGTTTGGTGTTCGTTGCACGTGGACAGAAGCTGAAATTGCTGCGCTTGCAGCCAATATTAGTGCTTGTGTCGATAAGGCTATGGCATCTTAATCAAGTAGATTATATTTATTTTATAAAGTAATATTTCAAGTGCATAAGAATTTTAAGAATATTGAAAAAGTAGTTTTTGGTCGGGGCAGTTTTGCGAATATGGACAGCATTTTGGCGCCTGTTCGTAGCGAAAACGATCAATTCTTTCTTTTCATAGTTGACCAATATTTCAAAGGAAAGCCTTTAGAACAGCAGCTTCCACTTCACGATAAAGACGAAGTTTGTTTTATTGATGTTGACCCACATGAGCCAACAACGGAACAAATTGACACACTAAGAGATGAAATTCTTGCTTTAAAAGGTTTGCCTTCAGGGGTTGTTGGCATTGGTGGTGGTAGCATCATGGATATTGCTAAAGCCGTTTCTTTAATGTTCACCAACGAGGGTTCTTCTACTTTATATCAAGGGTTGAACTTGGTGAAAAAGCCGGGTATTTATCATTTGGGTGTTCCCACCATTTCGGGAACGGGTGCCGAAGTGTCGATGACTGCGGTGTTGACCGGACCTGAAAAAAAACTAGGTTTAAAATGCGACTGGACGGTTTTTAATCAAGTTATTCTCGACCCTGAATTGATTGCTTCTGTTCCAACTGATAAGTGGTTTTATACAGGAATGGATACTTACATTCATTGTATTGAATCTGAAACAGGCATTTTAAATAATGCATTCAGCCATGCTTATGCTGAACAAGCTTTGAAACTTTGTCAGGATATTTATTTGGGTCCCAACGCGGGTCAAACTCCAGAAAATGACGACAAACTCATGGTCGCTTCATTGATGGGAGGTCTAAGTTTGACTTATTCTGAAGTAGGCGTTTGTCATGCTTTGTCTTATGGATTGTCGAAGATATTGGGAGAAAAACATTGTTATGCCAATTGTCTTGCCTTTCAACACTTAGAAGAGTTTTATCCAACTGAAGCAAAGAAATGGAGTCCATTTACACCAACA
>CAZNVQ010000056.1:12356-15998 GCA_964576425.1 uncultured Flavipsychrobacter sp.
CTGGATTGATTGAATTTAGGGAAATGTTGAAAAAACATAACATTAATTTGCCTCAAGGAATCAGTAAAAATTGGTCAGACGAGCAAATTACAGCAATGGCTCATGTGGCTTACAATCTAACGCATATGTGGAACCATGCAATAGGAACAGATTGGAAAGATAAAATCACTATTGAAACCATCGAAAATCTATATAGAAGATTTTAATATACAAATAAAATACAACCATGAAAAAAGTTTTACTTGCCATTTGCTTAGGTTTAGCCAACATCGCCTTTGCACAACCTGAAGGAAGAGTTTTTACGATAACAAATGAAACTTATGCTAATTTATCAGGTGCAACCGACATTACAACTGCTGGTTGGGATGATTTTGATGCAATAGTTCCAATGGGTTTTAATTTTCATATAATGGACTCAACTGTTAATAAAATATATTTTCGTTCAGGACTTAATTATGGTGCTGATGCAATGTTAATTGACACTAATGTTAATCTTTTTTTGGTACCTGCAATAGGTATGATGACTGATTTTGTGGACAGAAGCTCAGATGGTATTCATGCAGAATCTAAAGTTCGTTACAAAACTCAAACCGTAAATGGTAAGAAAATCACAAAAATTGAATGGCGCGATGCAGGATTTTATGGCGATACTACTTACAACGACTCTGTTAATTTTCAATATTGGTTTTATGAAGGATGCGATGATTTCGAAGTACATTTTGGTAGCAGTAGCATCCAAACGCCTTATGATTTGATTTTTGATTTTTTCAAACCAAATTTTATGTTTTTTAGCAATTTCGAATACACTAATCAAGTGTTTGATAGTTGCTATTTAGTAACCAATACAAACCCTGCGGTTATGAGTAATATTGATATTGACAGTATGTTTAATTCTGATACTTTAGGCTATAATGCATGGCCTACAAACGGAACTGTTTTTAAATTCTCTAAACCAACTCAAAGTATCAATGGAATTCAGTTAAATAGTTACGCAACCGTTTATCCAACTTTATTTCAAGAGATTTTACACATTTCCATTTCAACTACTAATTTTAAAGGGACAGCACAATTAATTGATTTAAATGGTCGTGTTGTTGCTCAACAAAACATCAACTCTGGTACAAATGATTTGAATGTTTCTTCGCTAGCTTCTGGTCAATACATTTTGAATATTAAGGATGAAAATGAATCCGTTTTTTATAAAATAATTAAACAATAATGAGTCATAAAAAAATAAAAGTTGGCAATATTGATTGTGGCGCCGATGAGCTGTTTTTGATTTCAGGACCTTGCGTCATTGAAGATGAAATGGTAATGATGAAAACTGCTGAAATGCTCAAGGAAGTTGGCGAGCGATTGAATTTACCAATCATTTATAAATCTTCTTTTTGCAAAGACAATCGTAGTAGCTTGAAGTATTATGATGGTCCAGGTTTGTATGCTGGTGTGAAAATGTTGGCTAAAGTGAAAGAACAATTTGGCTTTCCTATTCTTACCGATATTCATTATCCTGATCAAGCTGCTACTGCTGGTGAGGTTTGCGATGTATTGCAAATTCCTGCATACTTGTGTATGCAATCAGGTTTGTTGAAAGCAGCATCTGCAACTGGTCGTGTGATTAACATCAAGCACGGTCAATTTTTAGCACCTGAAAACATGAAACATCCCGTTGGTAAATGTGTTGATGCGGGCAATGACCAAATCATATTAACAGAAAGAGGATACACTATGGGTTACAACGATTTGATTGTTGACCCTAGAAGTTTTTATCATATGAGTCAATTGGGCTATCCTGTTGTTTTCGACATCACGCATTCCATTCGCAAATATGGCATTCCGAGTGCTGATGCCAAAGGTGGGGCGCGAGAGTTTTTGCCTGTGTTGAGTCGTGCCGGTGTTGCAGCAGGTGTTGATGGCGTTTTTGTTGAAACTCATCCTGAGCCTGAAAAAGCGCTTTGCGACGCAGCAAGCCAATTGTGTGTTTATGATTTGGAAGAATTTATGAAACCTATTTTGGAACTCCACGCTATTGAAGTTAAATATAGAAACTAACGAGGAGTTACTTACTTTTGCAAACTATTTGAATTTATTTTATGGAATTATATCTTGATTCTGCCAATCTAAAAGAGATTGAAGAAGGTTTTAAACTTGGTTTTTTAAATGGCTTGACCACCACGCCAACATTCATGCAGCGCGAAGGCATTACCGACATCGATGGCATGATTGTGAAATTGTCTAAAATGGTTCCTGTGCTTCAAATCGAAGCATTGGGAAACACTGCCGAAGATGTGGTGAAAGAAGCTAAGCGTCAGCTAGACTTGGGTCTTGATCCAAAGCGTACGGTGTTCAAAATTCCGGTTTCATTAGAAGGAACTCGTGCTTGTTATTTATTGCGTAAAGAAGGTTTGTTGGTAAACGTTCATCTTGTTTACACGCTTCAACAAGCTTATATGGCTATGCATGCAGGTGCAAGTTATGTTTGTCCTTTAGTGGGTCGTTTGCAAGACCAAGGTCACGATGCATTAGCACTTGTAGAGCAATGTGTGAAAGCCGTTAATCATTATGGCTATGATACTAAAATTATGTTTAGTTCTGTTCGTCATGCTGAGCATGTGCGCAATGCTATCAATGTTGGCGTACACACCATCACTGTTCCTTTGAAAGTGTTGAAAGGCTTGACAGAAAACAATTTCACTACAATTGGGACTGAACAATTCCTGCAAGATACACGCTTGATGACCGTTAGAGTAAAAGAAGCTGCTAATGGCGTTAATCCAATTGTGGCTCACGACATGAACCTAAAAGACGCCATCATTAAAATGACAGAATTTGGCTTTGGTGCGGTTACCGTTGTTGATGCAAATGGCGGTTTGGTTGGTGTGTTTACTGATGGTGATATTCGCAGAATGTTACAGACTGAAGGCGCTCAAATCCTTGACCGCATGATGGGAAGCATGGAATACAAAACTCCAATTAGCATAGATGCAAACGCATTGTTGAATGACGCCCACATGATGTTTAAGAAAACCAATGTGGACACCATTTTGATTACAGAAAATAACAAGCCTATTGGCATGTTGGACATCCAAGATTTGGAAAGAATTTAATAGAAGAAAATAATAGATAAGTTGACAACTGCCGCCCAAAAGCGGCAGTTGTTGTTTTACGGACTAAACATATAATAATCAGCTACTTATGTGTAATGAAATAAATTATATAAAAATTCATTAACAAAACGCTTGAAATTAGAAAAAGATTTATTTAATTTTAGATGATAATTAGTTTTTGGTTTTAGAAGAGAATCGGAAGTTGAAAATCTGATAATAAGGTCTATCAACAGAAGTTAATTATTGAGTAGTTAATTAACTTTTTTCATTCATTTTTTTATTTACTATCATGAAACGAATAATTATTTATTTGGTAATATGTTTATGTTTTTCAATTAAGAGTAATGCGCAAATTATAATTGATACTATTGGTACAATATCATCATCTAATGGGTTTTATGGACCATTTGCATTTAACTATTCAAATACTCAATATTATAGATCTTTTACAGTTTTTAGTGAAGCTGAGTTAGCGTCAAAAGGCATAGTTCCTGGTTCGTTGATCTATGGAATAGGTTATTATAAAACAAATAAT
>CAZNVQ010000057.1:0-15837 GCA_964576425.1 uncultured Flavipsychrobacter sp.
TCATAACTAAAGCTATTCCCTTTCAACTGCACTTTCATTCCATTGCCCGTCCATAGATATTTTACCGAAGGATTCAGGTTATTGTTTTGATCAATAACTTGCCCCTTATTTTCAATAAAACCTTTAGTACCTAGAAGCACATCTTTTTCACGAGCCTGCGCCCCAAAAGCAGTAAGACAGGTGATAATAAAAAATATTGTTTTCATAAGATTGAGACTTATAAACAAATTAATGAATCAGCAATTTATAACTTTTTGAATAAAATGCATTAGAGAATGTGCTCGCAATAAGAACACTGCTTGCCCCAAAAAGATTGGGCAAACAGTGCTCGAAAAATCAATTGCGCCTATTGCACCTTCATTTCTTGCAACCTTTCTTTCATGAAGCTGCCCAATTCGGCAATATATGTAGGTGAAAAATCAAATGAGATGCCAGCCGCTGCATACAATTCCTTTAAGGTTTTTGTGTAGCCCAAGCTCAACGCTTTTTGGTAGCCTTCAAGAGCTTTTTCTTGGTTTGCTCTAAACTGTCGCCACATGGCAATTGCGCCTAATTGTGCAATTCCGTATTCGATATAATAAAAAGGAACTTCAAACAAATGCAATTGCTTTTGCCACAAATTGGCTCTGTAATCTTCAAAACCAGTCCAATCAACCAATCCATTGCTGAATTCATTTAAAATCAATAGCCAATTTTCTTTTCTTGCCTCTAAACTATGTCCAGGATTTGTGTATAACCAATGTTGAAACTTATCAATAGTTGCAATCCAAGGCAACACAGAAATCACCCTTTCCATTTCTTCAATTTTTGCTCTTGTCAAATCTGCTTCGTTTTCAAAAAACACCGACCAATAATCCATGGAAAAAAGCTCCATGCTCATGCTAGCGAGTTCGGCAATTTCCATCGGATATTCTTTGAAAGCCGTCAAGCGCAACGGATGGGCCAAGAAAGAATGGATGGCGTGTCCGCCTTCGTGCATCATGGTAATCAAATCGCCCATCGTTCCTGCAGCATTCATGAAAATAAAAGGCACACCTGTTTCGGCCAAAGGACAATTGTAGCCACCGGGTGCTTTGCCAATTCTGCTTTCCAAATCGAGGCGATTCATGCTCACCATCGTTTCGATGCATGCGCTGAAAAACGGATTGAGTTGACGAAAAACGGCAATGGTTTTTTCTGCTAATTCCTTTCCAGTTTTGAAAGGATGCAGCGGTTGAGTGCCCTCAGGTTCGGCATCGGTATCCCAAGGTTTGAGTTGGCTTAGTCCCAATTTTTGTTGACGGTATTGGGTCAACATTTTCTGCAAAGGAAGAATATGTTCTTTCACCGCTTGATGAAAATTAAAACAATCTTCAACAGTATAATCAAACCTTCCTAGTTCTTTAAATTTATAATCGCGATAATTGTCAAACCCCGCATTGAGCGCTATTTGATGGCGGCGCGACAACAACTTATCAAACAATTCGTTCAACTGATTTTGGTCTTCCAATCTTCTTGCAGCCACTTTTTGAAACACTTCTTGACGAAGGGCTCTGTTGGGTTGTTGCAAAAACTTGGCTGCTTGTTGCAAGGTATATTCTTTGTCCTCAACATGAATGGTCATTTTACCTGAAATAGCCCCAAACTGTTGCGCCAAAACCGATAGCTCGGACTGAATGTCAACGTTTTCAGGTCGGTATAATTCCACCGCATTTTTAACACTTCTCAGATAGGGAAAAAACTCTTCATTGCTAAGTTCGTTCAAATAAGGTGATGCCAAAAGTTTTTGGTTCAATTCAAAAAAATAGGGCTTCATTTTCGGCTCAATTTCCACACAGAAAAACGTGAAATCTTGTTCTAGTTTTTCATCGGTCGTGTCGCAAGTCATTTTGATTTGACGCCAACAAGCATCTTCGCTAATCACCGCTTCGAGTTCCGAAATGTTTTCAAGCCAAGCGGACAAATCTTGTACATTTTGGATTGGCGCTTGAAGCAATTGTTCAAAATAGGGTTGAATATTTTCCCAGGTGGTCACTTGAAAATCTTCGGATAAAAACTGACGCTTATTTTTCTCGATTTTTGCTGTTGGTTGGTTCATTTCAATTTTTTGTTTTGGCAATAATACGCTTGAAAAACTACTTGAAAAACAGGAATACAAATAATTATAAACCAACATATTATCTGATAAAGTAGGCGAAGGTATTCATAATTGAAATTTATATTCAAAAGCCTAAAAATTGAGAAGTCGGCGCTTAAACACCTGAAAATCAATCACTTACATTTATTTTTATAAATAATCCATATGTTAATTTTAGTGGTTTTGGTATTAAAACCAAGAATTCCATTTTTTTACTTTCGGTGCTATGCCTACCTTTGTGGCAAGTTGTGAATTTAATGGGTTAGTAAGTAAGAGCCGCAGGATTCTTCCCGTGGCTCTTTTTTTTGCCCACATCAATTTGGTGAAAGAAATCCTCCGCACAAGCATCGAATATATTATAAAATATATTTAATCGCCCCGATTTTAGCCATTAATTTTAATGTCAATTTTCAGCGAAATGGCGAAGACTAAAACAGCTTTTTTTTGTCAACAATGTGGTTTTGAAACCCCAAAATGGACGGGCAAATGTTCGTCTTGTGGGGCATGGAATTCTTTGTTGGAAGAACTGATTCAAAAAGAAGAAAAAACCACAATTGATTCGATTTGGAAAGAAGAAATAAAGGATAGTAAAAAAGCTCATAGGTTAGACGATATCGAAACTTTGGAAGAAGAACGGATGCTGACCCCCGATGTAGAACTCAATCGAGTGCTAGGCGGTGGTGTGGTTCCCGGTTCAGTTATCCTTGTGGCGGGCGAACCAGGCATTGGAAAATCTACCCTTTTTCTGCAATCTGCACTGCAATGGAACAATATAAAAACCTTGTATGTGAGTGGAGAAGAAAGCGCCCAACAAATTAAACTTCGTGCAGATAGGATAAATATAAAAAACGAAAACCTATACCTGCTGAACGCCACGGACACCACAACTATATTTCAAGAAGTCAAAAAACTACAACCCAATTTGTTGATTATTGATTCTATTCAAACATTAGAATCTCCATACATTGAATCGGCTTCTGGCAGCGTTTCTCAAGTGAAAGAATGTGCGGCTGAACTCCAACGCTATGCAAAATTGACCCAAACACCAATCGTTATTATTGGACACATCACCAAAGATGGTTCCATTGCAGGACCCAAAATTTTGGAGCACATGGTGGACACTGTTTTGCAATTTGAAGGTGACCGACATTATGCCTACAGGATGCTTCGAACCTTGAAAAACAGATTTGGCTCCACATCGGAACTAGGCATATATGAAATGATTGCTAATGGCATGCGACCGGTTACCAACCCTTCCGAAATTTTATTGACCCAACACGAAGAACCCTTGAGTGGAATTGCCATTGCTTCCATTATGGAAGGATTGCGCCCGTTGATGATAGAAGTCCAAGCATTGGTGTCAAGTGCTGTTTATGGAACGCCACAGCGCACGGTGAGCGGCATGGATTTGCGGAGATTACAATTAATCTTGGCGGTGCTTGAAAAAAGAGGTGGTTTTCATTTTGGGGCAAAAGACGTGTTTGTGAACATCGCAGGAGGAATGAAAATCGAAGACCCTTCCATTGAACTTGCTTTGGTTTGTGCGTTGCTTTCGTCCTACGAAGACAAAACCTTGCCTTCCAACATTTGCTTGGTGGGTGAAATAGGTTTGAGTGGTGAAATAAGAGCGGTAAATAGAATTGACCAAAGAATTGCAGAGGCTGAAAAACTAGGAATGGATGCTATATTTATCCCAAAGTCTAACTTGAAAGGTTTGAGCATTTCAAAATTCAACATTGAAATAAAAGCAATGTCTAAAGTAGAAGATGTATATAAAATATTATTTTAACTCAAATTGATTTTCATTGACAAGGCTACTTTCCACCTATTGGCAAGATTTTGTTCATCTTCTGTTTCCTGAACTCTGCGAGGGATGCAAAGCATCATTAGTTGCAGGTGAAAAACTGATATGTATTCAATGCGAAACCTCAATTGCCTACACCAATTATCATTCATGGACTGAAAATGCAACAAGTCAGCGGATTGCAGGAAGATTTCCTTTTAAATATGCCTCTTCTCTAGCCTATTTCACAGAAGATGGGCTGATTCAACATTTTGTTCATTTGCTAAAATATAAAAACAATACAGATATCGGTGTTTTGTTGGGAAGAATGATGGGACAAGCAATTCGGTCTTCTGATTGGCAAGTTGATGCAGTTATTCCTGTTCCTTTACATCCAAAAAGAGAAGCAAAAAGAGGCTATAATCAAAGTTATTTTTTGGCTTTAGGTGTTGCTGAAATTTTAAAAGTGCCTCTTTTAAATCAATCTTTGAAAAGAGTGAAAAACACATCCACTCAAACCGAAAAAAACAGGATTGAAAGAATGGAAAATGTAAAAGATGCTTTTGTTTTTTCACCATTAAAAGAACAAAACATCAAGCATTTGTTACTTGTTGACGATGTTTTGACAACTGGCGCCACTATCGAAGCATGTGCGCTAGCCATCTTGCAACAAAAACAAATGGAACTCAGCATCATGAGCGTAGCAATTGCGAGCAATTAATCTTCGCCATATATTACAATTTCGTACAGTTGTTTCTTTAAAAAGGAGCAATATCTTTATACTTTCAAATTATACATATTATGACAAAAAGAGGATTGCTTACAGCCTCCATGCTTTTGCCTGCTGCAATGGCTTTCAGTGCTGGCTATCAGATTAATGTTCAAGGTGTTCGCCAAGTTGCAATGGGCGGTGTTGGCTGTGCTATGGCATGGGATGCATCAACTATTTTTTATAATCCTGCCGGTTTGTCCAATTTAAAATCATGGCAGGGATATGGCAGCATCAATATATTGATGGCCCAAACACGCTATGTTCAATTACCAACTCAAGGCGCAACCGCAGATTCTAAATTAGGTATTTACACTCCATTTAATGTGTATGTTGGTGGACCGCTTCGCTCCAATGACAAAATTGGATTAGGAATAGGTATTTATACTCCATTTGGTAGTGGTTTAACTTGGGAGAACAATTGGGTTGGTCGTTTTGTAACGCAATCTATTTCGCTTCAAAGTGTTTTTGTTCAGCCAACTGTTAGTTATCGCTTGACGGATAAAATTAGTTTAGGTGGTGGATTCATTTATGCTTTTGGAAATGTTGAATTAAAAAAAGCGATTCCCCTCCAAAATCAATCTGGAGCAAACGGACAAGCTACATTGAAAGGAAATGCTAATGGGATGGGATTCAACTTGGGTGCCCAATTCAAAGCAACTGAATGGTTGCAATTTGGCGTGAATTATAGAAGTCAAGTTTCCATGGAAGTGAAAGATGGGAAAGCAAATTTCAATGTACCAACTTCGTTAACGTCAAAATTCCCTTCGACTTCATTCAAGAGCACATTGCCTTTGCCAAGTATCACAACAATTGGTGTCGCTGTGAAAGCCACAGACGAATTGACGGTGATGGCAGATGTCAATTTCAATGGTTGGAGTGCGTATGAAAATCTTGAATTTGATTATGCAGACAATACAGATGCGTTGAGCGACACTAAAGCGGCAAGAAACTATAAAAATACGGTATCTTATCGCCTAGGTGCTAATTACGAATTTAATCATAGACTATCAATTATGGCGGGCGGAGCTTATGACCCATCACCAGTGGCAGATGGTTATGTGTCTCCAGATTTACCAGATGCTAATCACTGGATTTTGTCTGGTGGCTTGAAAGTGAAATTGTCTGAAAAAACAAATTTGATGGCAGCATTTGAATATAACACCACTGAAAAAAGAGACGGACAATACCTACCTGATAATTTTGGTGGCAGATACCAAACCAAAGTATTAGTTCCAACACTTGGTTTGTCTGTAGATTTTTAATTCTTTAAATAAATAACACAATGAAAAATAAACTTATACTCGCAGGTCTTGCAGCGCTATCATTAGCATCATGCAAGCCAAATTTTACTGCTGATTCACCTCAAAGCAATGGTTTAGATTTCTCTAATTATGTTGCCATTGGAAATTCACTAACAGCAGGATATGCAGATGGTTCTTTATACAGATCAGGTCAACAAAACTCTTATCCAGCAATACTTTCTAATCAATTTAAGATTGTTGGTGGGGGTGATTTCAAAATACCATTGCTTCCTGGAAATGCGGGCTGGCCAGCACCTAAAAGAATTCTAGGCTTAGCAACAGATTGCAAAGGAGTTACTTCTTTAAGTCCACTATATTATTCTAGCACTTTGGACACTGCAGGGAGTGCTGCAAATGTTTACTTGGCTGGACCATACAATAACATGGGAATTCCTGGCATTCGTGCAGTGGATTACTTAACTGCAGGATACGCACTTTTCAATCCTTATGCTGGCAGACTTTTTTCAAGTCCATTTGCAAAAGCAATTGATGAAGTAAGAAAAAATCCAGCAACTTTTTTCACCATGTGGTTGGGTAGCAATGATGTTTTAGGTTATGCTACATCAGGTGGAGAGGGTAATGCTGTTCCTTCTCATCCTGATAACATTTCGGATGTCAATACCTTTAAAGATGCTATTGATAGCACATTGAATATGATGACGAGCAATGGTGCTAAAGGAGTGATCATCAATATTCCTGATGTGACTTCAATTCCATTCTTTACAACAATTCCTGCTAATGGATTAGCATTATCAGCAAATGATGCAGCAGCTCTAAATGCAGCATACTCAGGCGTTCCAGGATTTACAGCAACAAGCTTCAGTGCAGGTGCTAATTATTTTGTGATTCAAGATCCTGATGTTACTGTTGGCTTTAGACAAGCGAAAGCTGGCGAGTTAATGTTACTAACTTTACCACTTGATTCTGTTAGATGTGCAGGCTGGGGAAGCTTAAAACCAATCCCTAAAAAATATGTGCTTTCTGCTAATGAAATTTCTGCAATCAGAACAGCAACAACAGCATTTAACAACCATATTCGCACAAGAGCCAATGAGAAAAATATCGCTTTTCTTGATATAGACGCTTATTTGAAAACGCTCACTTCTGGATTGGTTTACAATGGCGTAACTTATAGTCCAGCATTTGTAACGGGTGGTGCATTTTCTCTTGATGGTGTTCACTTAACACCTAGAGGTTATGCCCTTGTAGCCAATAGAATTTTATTGACCATCAACAACTACTACAAATCAACCATTCCAATGGTGGATGTGAATCAATTTGATGGTATTCGTTTCCCATAATTTTTCAATACCAACTTAATAAAAAACCTCCAATGTTAAATTGGAGGTTTTTTTATATTTTAAAGTTAGTATGATTATTTGTTCATTGTTGCTAAAAACTCTTCATTGCTTTTGCTGCCTCGCATTTGTTGGAGTAAGAACTGCATAGCTTCGTCAGAATTCATGCCTGCAAGGTGATTGCGCAAAATCCACATTTTGTTCAGCACATCTTTATCATGCAATAAATCATCGCGACGAGTGGAAGAAGACACTAAGTCAATAGCTGGGAAAACACGCTTGTTAGCAAGTTTTCGATCAAGCTGCAATTCCATATTACCTGTTCCTTTAAACTCTTCAAAAATGACTTCATCCATTTTTGAACCTGTGTCAATCAACGCAGTTGCAAGGATAGTTAAGGAACCACCGTTTTCAATTTTTCTTGCAGCTCCGAAAAACTGCTTTGGCTTTTGCATTGCATTTGCTTCAACACCACCTGATAATACCTTTCCTGATGCCGGCGCAACAGTGTTATGTGCTCTTGCTAAACGAGTAATTGAATCTAGAAGAATAACGACATCATGTCCAACCTCAACCAATCTTTTTGCTTTTTGAAGTGCGATTGTTGACACTTTCACATGCTTATCGGCAGGTTCATCAAAAGTAGAAGCGATTACCTCAGCACGAACACTTCTTTGCATGTCCGTTACTTCCTCAGGTCTTTCATCTACTAGCACAATCATCAAATAACACTCAGGATGATTAGCTGCAATAGCATTAGCCACTTCTTTCAAAAGCATTGTTTTACCGGTCTTTGGCTGCGCTACGATCAAGCCTCTTTGACCTTTGCCTATTGGGGTAAACAAGTCGATGATACGCACACTTTGGCTACTTCCTGGCTTTGCTAAATTTAATTTTTCATAAGGAAACAAAGGTGTCAGATAATCAAATGGCACCCTATCTCTAATTTCATCAGGATTGCGACCATTGATAGTATCCACTTTCAACAATGCAAAATATTTTTCACCTTCTTTTGGCGGACGAACGCTCCCTTTAACTGTATCTCCTGTTTTCAAACCAAATAATTTGATTTGTGATGGAGAAACATAAATATCATCTGGAGAACTTAGATAATTGTAATCAGAACTTCTTAAAAAACCATAACCATCAGGCATCATTTCTAGGACACCTTCACTCATCACAATGCCATCAAAATCAAGATTAAAATTACCATATTGTGGCTCTCTTCTAGGTCTTGGATAATGAGGATTATTTGCTGGTCTTGTTTCGGGAACAATTGGTTCTGGAGGTAGCTGAATTTCAGGTTCTTCTGTTGTACTAGGCATAATAATCCCAGTTCCATTTGTATCCGCTAAGATGGTTTCAACCACTGATATTGGAGTTACCTGTTGTGGCAATTCTTGTTCAATTATGTCAACAGATACGGTAGGTTTGTGGTTTTCAACTACTTCATCTTTTGGAACTCTTGGCCTGCGTTTTCTTCGCTCCAATTCTTGTTCTGCATTGTCGGTTTCGTTTGCAGTAATTGGGCTTTGTTCCAATTTATTTGTTTCAACTTTTGGCTTTCTACCTCTTTTTTTCAAACCATCATTTTTCTTTTCATCATCAGAAGATTGTTGGTTTAAAATCTTGTCAATCAGGTCTTTTTTTTCCAGATCGTTGAAATTAGCAATATTTAAATTTTCTGCTACGTCTTTCAACTCAGGTATCAGCATATCATTTAGCTGAGAAATGTCATAAGGCATGCTTATCTATTTTCTTATATGTTATTATTAGATATTATTATCTACTTCTAAAAAAGATATTCTTAATCTGTTTTACGAATTGGGAATAATTCAGAATCAAAAGAAATGAAGGAACATATTGTAATGTGTTCCTAGGACAAGATTACAAATGTTTTTGTAAAAAAATCAAATAATTATTTTCATAACCTTTACAAACTGTTTTGACTAAAGGATTTCGCCACCCTTTTTATCGTAGCATTCAATTCTGTATATTCAAATTCGGATAAGTGTTGTAACAATTTTTGATTGTTAAAGTTCATTTCCTTTTGAGCGGTTTGTGCTGTTTCTTTTGAAATTGCAGGCGGCTTTTGACTAAAAAAAGATTGGATTTTTTGCCAACGCCAAATCAATTCAGTTTGCCAAGGTTTGGCCAGCTTTCGAGGCGGGGTCACTTGAAGCGCATTGGCTATTTCTTGAAATACGGTTTGATAAGAATAATTACCTGAACTTAAAATAAACCGTTCTTCATCAATTGGTGATTTCATCAGCAATATCATGGCTCGAACAACATCCTTCACATCCACCCATCCAGTGATGCCTTTAGTTACAAAAGGAAAGCCACCATTAATTAAACTGAAAAATTTTGATGAACCATTTTCCCAATCTCCTTCTCCTAAAATAATTCCTGGATTTATAATTACAGCAATCAAACCTTCAGCAATGCCGCGCCAAACCTCAAGTTCAGCCAAATGCTTACTTTTTCCATAAGCGGACTGTGATTCGTTTTCTTCCCATTGTTCTTCTTCGGTGATTGGCTTAGCGGGGTCTTCGGGAACACCCAATGCTGCTATTGAACTCACATGAATTAGTTTTTCAACCCCTTGCAACAAAGATTCATTGACAACATTTATAGTTGATTCAATATTGTTGTGCATCATGGTTTCGTGTTGCTTGGCATCAAACGATACTGTGGCAGCACAATGATACACTTGACGAACACCTTTCATCAATTCCTCCACATCAAAAATATCAAGCAAATCAGCACGAACCCATTCCACATGTTGCAAAGATTTTAAATCTGCTGACGGAGGATGATGTAAATAACTAGCTTTGATTTTATTACCGGTTAATGCAAGTTCTCGAACAAGATGTTGTCCTAAAAAACCACTTGCGCCGGTAACCAAAATCATAGATAAAAGGACAGTTTATAATTATTAATCTCCTACAAGCTTTCGAATTGTCGTAAAAATCGTACATCATTTTGCGAGTACAAACGAAGGTCGTTTACTTGAAATTTCAATTGCGTAATTCTTTCCACTCCCATTCCAAATGCAAAGCCTGTGTAAACCTCTGGATCTATATTAAAATTGCGCAACACATTTGGATGAACCATGCCACAGCCAAGGATTTCAACCCAACCAGAATGCTTACATAAACTGCATCCTTTACCACTACAAACTGTGCAAGAAATATCCATTTCCGCACTTGGTTCAGTGAAAGGAAAATAGGACGGGCGGAAACGAACCTTGGTATCAGCACCAAACATTTCAGTAACGAAATAATAAAGTGTTTGCTTCAAATCTGCAAAAGAAACATTCTTGTCGATATACAAGCCTTCCATTTGATGAAAGAAACAATGCGCTCTTGCAGAAATGGTTTCATTTCTATAAACACGTCCTGGGCAAACCACTCTGATTGGTGGCTTTTCAGTTTCCATCACTCTAGCCTGAATTGATGAACTATGGGTGCGTAACAACCAATCGGGATGCTTTGACACATAAAAAGTATCTTGCATATCTCTCGCTGGATGATGTTCGGGTAAGTTCATACTTCCGAAGTTGTGCCAATCGTCTTCAATTTCTGGTCCACTAGCCACACTGAATCCCAATCTTTCGAAAATGGAAACCATTTTATTTTCAATCATTCTCAAAGGATGTCGAGTACCTAAGATTGCAGGCGTGCTTGGTAAACTCAAATCAACTTTGTTAGCAGCATTAGTATTGTTATTTTGCAAGTGAGCAAAAGCTTCAAATTTGCTTTCGGCAAGCATTTTAAAAGCGTTCAACAACTGACCAGCATCTTTTTTGAATTCTGGTGCCACTTGTTTCATGTTGCCAAAAATCTGTTTTACAATCCCTTTTGTCCCAAGAAATTTGATTCGATATGCTTCAAGTTCCTGTGCATTTTTAGGTTCAAAAGCATTGATTTCCGATTCGTGTTGTTGAATTTGCTGCCTTAATTCTTGCATAGCTTGCAAATATAAACTTTAACATCAAACTGCTAGAATTGTTGTTGCGCTGAACAAATTCATTTAACAATTTTACCCCTTGTTTCCATTTAGAGTCGCTTATCTTTGAAAGCATTTTGCATCTAAAACAACCCATGAAAGGACTAATTTATATAAATAATTTTAAAAGTATTAAATACCTCCTTGTTGCCCTAATAGTAACTTTTTCTTTTCAGTCATCGGCTCAAACAGACCCTTTGATTCAAGCAAAAATGGCTTTGGATCAAAAAGATTTTAAAAAAGCTAAAGAATTGTTCCAAGATTTAATGCAACAAACTCCTAATGATGCTGAAGTTTTTGAAGGCTATTTATTGATTTTGAAAGCAATGAATGAATTTAAAGCTGCCGAAAAATTGCTATTAAATTCCATCAAAGAAAGAGGTTACGCTCCGCTTTTATATATCGAGTTAGGACAAGTGTATTCTCTTTGGGGGAAAGAAAAAAAGGCTTCAGAGTCTTATGAATTTGCTGTTCAGTACATTAATGGTGATGACATGATGATCAATAAAATGGCGAATCAATTCATTGACCTCAAACTTGATAACTGGGCTATAAAGACCTACGAGCGAGGCATTGAGCTGATGAATAGCAACTTTTATTATGGTGTTCCTTTGGCTAAACTGTATGGAAAAATTGGTGCAATCAATAAAGCGGTAGATGTTTTATTGAGTATTGGACAAATTCAAATTCCTGGAGTTGAGGATACAAAAGCTACTTTATTGACCTTGCTTGGCAATGATCCACAAAAATTACAGCTGGCTCAAAAAGCACTAATCAAACAAATTAATCAACAACCACAAAACTCTTGGTTTATCGACATCCTAACCTGGTTGTACATTCAAAAAAATGATTGGGATGGCGCACTGATGCAAATGCAATCTTTAGATGAAAGACTAGGCGGAGAGGGTCAAAAAACATTAGATTTTTCAAGATTGGCGAAAAAAGAGGGTCAATTCAGTGTGGCGCTTTCGGCATTGCAAAGTTTGCTTGACAAAGGAAAGTCGCACCCAATTTATGCTGCAGCTTATGCTGAAAAATTAAATTGTTTAATGCTTCAATTACAGACTAATCCAGATTTTAAAAAAGAAGATATAACCTTAATTGAAACAGCTTTTGAGGATTTTTTCAATGAATTTCCACAAAGAAAAAATACCGATTTAATCAGAGACTATGCTCGTTTAGAAGCACAATTTGCTGCTCAGCCTCAAAAGGCAATTCAATTGCTTGAAGCAACTTTGCAACAACCTGGCGGTAGAAAAGATTTTATTGGTTGGGTAAAATTGGAGTTAGGAGATTACTATATTTTAATTAATAAAATTTGGGATGCTTCTTTGTTGTATAGCCAAGTGGACAAGGATTTCAGAGAAGATCAATTGGGCGAAGAAGCTAGGTTTAGGAATGCAAAATTATCTTTTTACAACGGTGATTTTGAATGGGCACAAGGACAACTCAATGTTTTAAAAGCTTCCACATCTGAACTGATAGCCAATGATGCTTTATCCTTATCCGTTTTGATTACTGAAAATATTCCACCCGATAGCAACCTTGTTCCGTTGCGCCGATTTGCTTATGCTGATTTATTAGTTTTTCAAAACAAAGACAGCGAAGCTGAGGTTTTATTAGATAGTATTTTAACCAATTTTCCTAAACATCCATTGGAAGATGATATCATGCTTCAATTGGCAAAAATTAACATCAAACATAGAGATTATCGCAAAGCTTTAGATCGATTAAATGAGATTTATTTGAAACATGGCAAAGATGTTTTGGCTGATGATGCTTTGTTCTTAAGCGCCAAAATATATGAGCAAAACTTTAAAGATAATTTAAAAGCTAAAGAATATTACGAAAAAATTGTACTTGATTTTCCTGGAAGTACTTTTGTACAATCGGCACGAAATAAATTAAGCAATCTTTAATATTACATGTAGTTTGTTTTCTCGCACTATTAATCTTATGTTGTTTTATCGTGATTTTCCAACAGTTTGGATATAATTTTCTATATTAATTTGCTATCTTGCCTATCAATCGCCAACTCCATTAGCAAAAATTGAGTCTATTAAGAAACAATCCTTAACTTAAGGAAATCAAGTTATGAAGCAGTCTATCAAATTATTTTTTACCCTTTTAAGTTTGTTTTTTGTTCACAAAACTAATGCCCAGCTAACCGTTGTTCCTGGATTAACGGCACAACAGCTTGTACAGAAATTTGTGGGCTCGAACGTAGCTACACTTAATCCAACTTTAAATTGTACAAATGGACACAATGGATCTTTCACGACTGTTGGTACTAACCTTGGTTTGCCCGGAGGTATTATTTTAGCTACTGGTTCAGCAACTAGTATTGCCAACAATGTTGGTTTTTTTATGGGACAAGAAGCAGCAACGGGTGGCGACCCACAACTAACTGCGCTAGTTTCACCGTACATTACAAATGATGCTTGTGTATTGGAATTTGACTTCGTGCCAGATATTGATACTGCTTCTGCAATGAGTTTCGATTATGTTTTTGGTTCAGAAGAATATCCTGAATACGCTTGTACTCAATTCAATGATGTATTTGCTTTCTTTTTAAGTGGACCAGGTTACAACCCACCAGTAAACATTGCCTTAGTACCAAATACCAATATTCCAGTTGCAATTAATTCCATCAACAATGGTACACCTGGGACAGCTGGTGGTCAAATGTCTATTTGCAATGGGATGGGTGCTGGTTCTCCTTTCCCACAATATTACGTGGACAACCAAGCACAAAACGGACAAACGATTTGTTTAGATGGATTCACGACTGCATTACAAGCAAAAGCAATTGTTTATCCCTGCGATACTTATCATATGAAATTAGCGATTGCCAATGTGAGTGACCATGCTTTCCAATCCGCAGTTTTTTTGAAAGAAAATAGTTTCACGATTGATACCATTAAATTCGACTTAGCAGGAATTATTTCGTCTGACTCAGGTTATTTGGTGGAAGGATGTACACCAGCAACTATTAAAATTACAAGAAATGTTGCTACTCCAAACAAGAAAAAAATCTGCTTGTCTTATGGCGGAACTGCAATCAATGGTACAGATTATCCAATGCTTCCAGACTCATTGATTATTCAACCAGGAGCCACATTTGCTTCAATGATTTTAAATCCAATTCAAGATAATATCAACGAGCCTGGATTTGAAACAGTTGTAATCAGAAGACTTGACTGCTGTACTTTAAAACCTATTGATAGTATTGAAATAAAAATTAGGGACTCACTCAAAATGACCTTGATTAGTAAAGATGTGCTTATTTGTGGACAAGACTCGGTGAAATTACATGTTACAGGAGATCCTTCATTCTCTTACTTTTGGACTCCTACTTCTAATGTTTTGAACCCCAATGATACATTAACTTGGGCTTTTCCAAATACTACAACAACTTACACAGTCAAGGCAACTTTTCAAGGTTGTCCAGAAGTAAAAAGATCATTCACAGCTTTTGTCGAGCCTATTCCTCAAGTTCATATTATGAATGATACCGCATTGTGTATTAAAGATCCATTACTGATAAAAGTAGATGTACAACCAAGTAGTTTTCCTAATTACAGCTATCAATGGTCGCCTGCTACATATCTTAGTTCTGCAACAGTTAAGCAACCAACTTTTTCAATTGCTTCAGGTTCTGTTGGTAACTTCTCTTACGTATTGACGGTGAAAACCCCAATTGGCTGTATAGGGAAAGACACATTTACCATCACCGCAAAACCAGGTGTAAAACTGACAGATGTCACTAGTGATTTCACGGCAAAATATGGTGATACCGCTCAACTTCATGCATCTGGTGCGCCAATATATGTTTGGACTCCAGATCGCTTGTTGAACTATCCAAATACCGCAGATCCAACTGCTCATGCAATTGACACAGCAACTTTTCAAGTTATCGGGTTGAACATTTGGGGATGTGCTGATACTGCTTATGTAAAAATGAATATTGACTACACCATGTTTGAAATTTTACCAAGCGCATTTTCACCAAATGGCGACGGTAGAAATGATGTCTTCCAAATCACCAACATGAAATATCAACGATTAATCGAATTCAGAATTTTCAATCGTTGGGGACAAGAAATTTTTAGTACAACAGACCATACAATGGGTTGGGATGGCACATACAAAGGCACTCCACAAGACGTTGGCGTTTATCAATACCTAATAAGAGTTACCACCCCTCAAGGCATAGCTCGAACTTATAAAGGCAATGTTACACTCATAAGGTAACGAACTAAAATGCACAATCTAATATGGACTTGAAATCAAGACAATGTAGTCAAAAATAGTTGGTAAAATCTGCTGAAAGTATTTCTGGTATTGATTTTTGAAATGGTCAATTGAAAGTGGTTTCAATTGACCACTTTTGTTTTATGAAAAAAAGCTTAGAAAATGTCGGATTTGTGAAGGGCAAATTGGTATATACATTTTAAAAATCAGCAACGTAAATAGGTTTTCTTTGCAATAGAGCATGCCAAAAAATGAAAAGACAACTTTTGAAAAGCCGCCCATCATTTTCAGTGTATGCATCA
>CAZNVQ010000058.1:0-11346 GCA_964576425.1 uncultured Flavipsychrobacter sp.
TATCTTCATGAAAAAGGAAAGGAATTTGAAATTTCAATCCAAGGAAGACATATTGGCAAGCAATACTTAGACAACACAAGCAATGAAAATCGAGTGTTAAAATCCTATTCATTGATGGATGTTAGGTTTCAATATTTGATTAAGTCAACTAGATTCAAAGAACTTGGTTTGAATTTGATGATCAACAATGTGCTGAATAAAAAATATGAAAGCAATGGATATACCTACAGTTATATTTATGGCGGTTCAACCACAACACAGAATTTTTACTTTCCCCAAGCAGGAACAAATTGGTTACTCGGGCTTTCGATGAAGTTTTAAAAATATTAAATTAAAACTAATCTTCTTTGCTATTGAGTAGTTTTTTCTGCCAAAAATTGAAATTTGAACTGCCAATTTTACTTTGGTAAGTATTTTGCAAGACATTCATAAAACATAAAATTTTATGGGAGGATATTTTTTATTGTCTCTGGTCTTAATGGGTATTGGCATGTTTGTCAGTTCTAGACTCAAAAGTAAGTTCAAAGAATACGCAGAAATGCCATTGAGTTCTGGATTGAGTGGCAGAGAGGTCGCTGAGAAAATGTTGTCAGATAATGGGATTTATGATGTGAAAGTAATTTCAACTCCAGGATTTTTATCTGATCATTACAATCCAATGAATAAAACAGTGAATCTGAGTGCTGATGTTTATGGTGGAAGAAGCATTTCTTCCGCTGCCATAGCAGCACATGAATGTGGACATGCTGTTCAACACGCTACAGCTTACAGTATGTTGCAACTCAGAAGTGCATTAGTACCTGTAGTTCAAGTGAGCACCACTTTATCGCAATGGGTTATTTTAGCAGGATTGGGTTTTATGTTTGGTCGAGGAAACCAAACATTATTGTTGATTGGAATTGTTTTGTTTGCGGTTTCAACCTTATTTTCACTCATTACTTTGCCAGTGGAATATGATGCAAGTGCTCGTGCCTTAAAATGGATGAATAAAACGGGAATCACAAGAGGTTCGGAACAAGATAAAGCAGAAGATGCTTTGAAATGGGCAGCGAGAACCTATGTAGTTGCTGCTATTAGTGCTGTTGCAACGTTGCTTTATTACATAATGATATTCTTGAATCGTAGAGACGATTAAATGATATTTTAGACTTTATTTTTTTCATGACAGTAGAACAACTTTATACTAATTGTTTGAGTGAAGCAGCTTATTTCATTTCAGATGAAAAAGAAGCAGCAGTAATTGATCCGCTTAGAGATGTGGATGAATATTTGAAACTTGCTGAAGAAAAAGGTATTGTCATCAAATACATTTTTGAAACACATTTTCACGCTGATTTTGTTAGCGGTCATCTTGAATTAGCACAAAAAACAGGCGCGCCCATTATTTTTGGACCGTTGGCCCAGACTGGATTTAAGAGTATCAATGCAACAGATGGACAAGAATTTCCGCTTGGAAATTGTGTTATAAAAGCTATTCATACTCCTGGTCATACCATGGAGAGTACTTGTTTTTTATTATTGGATGAAGAGCGAAAACCACATTGCATTTTCACTGGCGATACCTTGTTTGTAGGCGATGTTGGTCGTCCTGATTTATTTAGTGGTAATCGAACTAAAGAAGAATTAGCTGGATATATGTTTGATTCTTTGCAAGAAAAAATCATGACATTACCCGATAATATATTGGTCTATCCTGCACATGGGCCTGGTTCTGCATGTGGTAAGAAATTAGGTAACGAAAAGTCAACAACAATTGGTGAGCAAAAGAAATCTAATTATGCTTTGCAGCCAACAACAAAAGAAGACTTTATTGCAGCCATAACAGACGGATTATCAGAACCTCCTGTTTATTTTCCAATCAACGCTAAAGTCAATCAAAGGGGATACCAAAACATGGAAGAATTAATTGAAAAAGGAAATATTTCACTCTCAATTGATGAAGTTGTTAAACAGATTGAGCTTGGTGCAATCCTATTAGATACAAGAGCTGCAACAAGTTTCACTTCTGGATTTGTACCTGGTTCCATCAACATTGGTCTTGAAGGACGTTTTGCAGAGTGGGCTGGAAGTTTATTATCTTATCAACAAAAAATTATTTTAATTTCTGAGTCAGGAAAAGAACTGGAATCTTTAGTACGATTAGCCCGTGTTGGTTTCGAGAACGTAATTGGATTTTTGAAAGGTGGCTTTGACGCTTGGCAATTAGCCAATCGAGAAATTGATATGATCATTGATATTGAAGCAGATGAATTAGCGATGGATATGCCGCATGATCAAAAACTCTTAGTGCTTGATGTTAGAAAAGAAAAAGAATTTGAAGATGGTCATGTAAAAGGAGCAATGAACGTGCCTTTGGACACTTTTACGGATCTTTTGAACATAGCCAATATAGATGATGAACATAATTTATATGTGCATTGTGCTGGTGGTTATCGTTCGGTGATTGCAGCTTCTATTTTGAAAAAACAAGGCTATCATAATTTGCGCAATGTCTTGGGTGGTTTCACACAAATAAGAGAAGAAAAAAGAATCCCTCTAGTTTATAATGAAAAGTAGAGTTAAAAAATATAATATTAAAAGGCGAATACGTTGTATCGGTATTCGCCATTTTTGCTTTTGGAATTATGCGCTTTGTAAGTGCATAATAATTGGGATATGGGGCTTTTCATCATTAAGATGCGTGGGATAAATTCAATGGCATTCTATTAATAGCAGAAAGAGTTTGTAAAATATCTCTTTTCACCACAATGCTTCTTGAAGCTCGAAAGCTAGTCATTAGAAACTGATTTAAGTCATCTATTCTGAATAGATTACGAATTGCCTTTTGGCGACGTAAATAGATTTGGGTTCTCTTTTTCATATAGCGAGTGTTTTAGAATGTTAAGTACACTTGATTAAAACGAAAAACCGTGCCAAAAGTTGTTTCTTCATTTTTTTAACATTGTTAAATTTTTTTAACTAACTCGTAAAAAGCATAATTATTTAGGTTTTTAAACATTTAGAAATTCAATAATTTTGGTGCAAATGATAAAAAGTCCTCTAAGGTACCCAGGTGGAAAATCCCGTGGAATTGGTTTTTTACAACAGTTTGTTCCTGAATATAAAGATTGTAGAGAAGTTTTTTTTGGTGGTGGGTCTTTTTCATTTCATCAGGTTCAGGTTTTCCCTGAAAGGAGATTTTTGGCTTCCGACTTAAATTTCGAATTGTATTGTTTTTGGCAAGAATTGAAAACTAATGCTGAAGAATTGATTGCTGAAATTCAAGATGTTTATATTCGAAGTAAAAAGGAAAATGATGGTAAGGCATTATTTAAACAAATATTGAATAGAAGAATGGATCAGTTGACAGTAAGACAAAGAGCAATTGATTTTTTTGTTTTGAATAGAATTACATTTTCAGGCGTTGTAGATAGTGGTGGTTATTCTCAAGGTTCTTTCGATGGACGGTTTACACAGTCTGCAATTGACAGATTGAAAAATGCCTCGAAAGTGATTCAAAAAATTGATTTCTATTGCGATGATTTTTCAACATTGATTCAAGAAAAAGGTGATGATGTTTTACTTTTTTTAGATCCACCTTATTATAATGCAACCAAATCAAAATTGTATGGAAAGAATGGATTATTGCATGTTCAATTCAATCACCAAGCACTTTTTGTAGCACTACAAAATTCAACTCATCGTTGGTTGTTGACCTATGATAATTCAGAATTTATTCAAGAATTATACAAAGATTTTTATCAAATTCCTTGGTCTTTACAATATGGAATGACTAATAGTACTTCAGCAAAAGGTAATGAATTGTTGATAGCTAATTATGATATCAAAAAAATGATTCTGTAAAAGCAATTATTGCAATTTTAAAGAATGGGCATATACTACTTTTTTATACCCTTTCAAGTGGATTAATTTTGGTTCTTCGAATAAGAGCTCTTTGAGTTGAAACGGTGGAAAAACCCTACAGATGCATGTTTCATTGATTTCTTCAACCTCTACAAAAATTATCCAAGCATCAGGGTTGTTGAAAATTAAATCTTTTCTTGTTGGACCGTATTGAAAAGTCCATGAAAGTCCGTATTTATTTGCTGCAATTGAATTTTGTGATTTCACTGCAACACCAACACCGTTAACGTGTAGATCTTCTTTCCAGGATTTTTGATTGCCTTTATAGATTGAATAATCAGGATCAGAAACAGAAACAAATTGTCTTAAAACGAATGCTGCTGCCTCTTCTCCTAATTTGCTAATTCTATGATCTTCTTGAATTTTTATTCTGCTATTTTGATTAGCGTCGCCATAATTTGTTGAAGGTGAAACATCCACTGCAAAACACTTTGCTTTCAATAAATGACTCGCATCCAATTTTACTTTTTGAATGTTATTATAGCACTTGTACATAGATAAATTTGTGCTTAATTAATCCTTCTAATGTCAGCACCAAGAGCGTTCAATCTTTCATCAATTTTTTCATATCCTCTGTCGATTTGGTCAATGTTTTGAATGATGCTTTTCCCTTGTGCACAAAGAGCTGCAATCAATAAAGCTACTCCCGCTCTGATATCAGGACTCACCATAGTAATTCCACGAAGTGCTGTTTGTCTGTCTAGACCAATCACCACAGCTCTATGCGGGTCGCATAGTACAATTTGAGCGCCCATTTCAATCAATTTATCAACGAAAAACAATCTGCTTTCAAACATTTTTTGATGAATCAACAATGTTCCTTTGGCTTGAGTAGCTGTTACTAAAACAATGCTCAGTAAGTCAGGAGTAAACCCTGGCCATGGATGATCAGAAACAGTTAGAATAGAACCGTCAATAAATTTATGAATCCGAAAACTATCTTGTTGTGCAACATGAATATTATCACCTTCAATCTCTAGTTTGATTCCAAGTTTTTCAAACGTCTCAGGAATGATGCCAAGGTGAGATACATCTGCATTTAGAATGGATATAGCACTATTTGTTGCAGCAGCCAAACCAATGAAAGAACCAACTTCAATCATATCAGCCAGCAACCGATGTTGACATCCATTTAGTTGTTTAACGCCTTCTATAGTTAAAGAGTTGGAGCCAATGCCTGAAATCTTTCCGCCCATGTTGTTAATCATGTGGCAAAGTTGTTGCACATAAGGTTCGCAGGCAGCATTATAAATGGTTGTAGTGCCTTCTGTTAGAGCGGCAGCCATAACAATATTTGCTGTTCCTGTCACGGAAGGTTCTTCCATGAAAAAATAGGTTCCTTTCATATTGCTGCCATCAAGCATAAATAAACTTTCTTCTTGATTGTAATCAAAACGGACACCTAGTTTTTCAAACCCTCTAATGTGAGTATCAAGCCTTCTTCTGCCAATTTTGTCACCTCCTGGTTGAGGAATATGTGCTTTACCAAATCGAGCTAACATGGGTCCAGCAATCATCACAGCGCCGCGAAGTTTACCTGATTTCTTTTTGAAATTCTTATCAATAAAAAAATCAGGATTGACTTCATCTGCTTGTAATATAACAGTATTGGCATGAGGTCTTTTAACCTTTACACCCATGTCCTCCATAAGTTCAATGAGCATATTAACATCAATGATGTCAGGTACATTAATGTAAGTGACGGGTTGGCTAGTTAAAAGAGCTGCGCACAAAACCTGTAGCGCTTCATTTTTAGCACCTTGAGGAGTGATGCTACCACTTAAGGTGCGTCCACCGCGGATTTCAAAAGACCCCATAGTTGATTATTTGTTTTTGTTTTTAAACTTGTTCTTATTGAAATTATTATTGTTTCTATTATTATTATTGTTATTACCGCCTTTGAAATTACGATTATTCGGTTTGTTTCCGCCATTTCTATTAGGTCTATAACCGCCATTTCTGTTGTCGAAATTTACTCGATATCCATTAGATTCATAACGTAACAAACCATTTGACATTTCAGCCAATTCGTTTTTAATCATGTCGTCATGAATAGGCTCTTTGTGCCAGTTTGAATAGGCGAGTTTCATGTAGTAACCAAGCGTTTGTGTGAATCCTTGACGACGTTCATCATCTGGTTCTGCAATCGCTTTTTCAAAAAGTGAATTGAAATTTTTACCTAAATGTTTATTCCTTTTATTTTCATTTGGATAAGGAATCATTTCAGGTTTCTTGAAAATCACTTCTCTTGTTGGAGGAGGATATGGGCTGTCCACGTCTAATTTAAAATCAGTCATTTGATACAGATGATCCCAAAGCTTGTGTTTGTAATCTTCAATCGTTTTGAGATGAGGATTCAATGTGCCCATTAGCTCAATGATTGCTTCTGCATTTTTCAGTCTTTTTTGTCTGTCTTCGATGGTCATCACATATTCGACCATGCTTTGTACATTCCTGCCATATTCAGGCATCAACATTCTGCTTCTTGAAGTATTGTATTCCAAAGTAGTTTTTTTTAAAATGTAAAATAAATTATTCAACGATTTGAGTTGAGGTTTGAAGTGGACTCAAAATTCGATTGATGCAAGTCGCTTAAATGATGCAAGGTTGCAAATGTGGAATAAAGCTATTGCAGTGGAAGAACAAATTTAAGTGGAATTGTGGGAACGCCAAATAATATGTAAAATTCAATATGAAGCTAACTGCTGATTTAAATTATTTTTGAACAATAATCAATTAAGTATGAATTTAAGTTTAATAGGAAAGAATGCATTGGTTGCTGGCAGCACACAGGGAATTGGTTTGGCTTGTGCTAAAGAGTTGGCAATGCTCGGGGCAAATTGTATTCTGATCGCAAGAAATGAGGAAGCTTTACAAGTTGCCTGTGGAACTTTGGATATTACTCAAGGGCAAAAACACCGTTATATAGTTGCCGATTTCACCAATATTGAAGCTAGTTTGTCGGATGTGGCTAAAATTTTAGTTGAAAACCCAATACATATATTAGTTAATAATACAGGTGGTCCGCCTGCTGGACCAATAGTTGATGCAACGCCTGCTGCATTTTTAGCTGCATTTCAACAACATTTGATTGCCAACCATTTATTAGCTACTACGGTTTTGGATGGAATGAAAAAAGAAGGCTACGGACGTATAATAAATATTGTTTCTACATCAGTTAAAATACCACTTAAAAATTTGGGAGTTTCTAATACGATAAGAGGTGCAGTGGCTTCATGGGCAAAAACAATGTCAAATGAAGTGGCTTCTTTTGGAATAACTGTTAATAATGTCTTACCTGGAGCAACTTCAACTGGACGTCTTGCGGCTATCATTAATAACAAAGCTTCTAAAACTGGAGTAAAAATCGAAGAAGCGGAGTCTGAAATGATAGAAGAAATACCAGCAAAACGATTTGGTTTGCCTGAAGAAATTGCTTCGGTTGTGGCATTTTTGGCTAGTCAAGCAGCTGCTTATGTTAATGGTACGAGCATTCCTGTTGACGGTGGAAGAACAGGAACTATCTAATGTGGTGGCGTGTTTCAGCGAATATTTTAACATTTCAAGTGTGTTATTAACCTTGATTTGGTGACAAAAAAATGACAAAGACAAATTGTATTGTTCAAAATATCCTCTGAAACCCTTTGTGGGCTTGCTAAACATTTTTTCAAAAATGTGTAGAAGTTTTAAGGTTTGTGTTGTAGTTTTGCTTCCGCTTTATCTAAAAGGTAAGTTAATTTTCAAATTTATTCCTGTGTTTGAAACTATTAAGCTAGTGTTTAGGAAGGTTGCTCAAAGCATATTCGCAGTAACAATTGTGTCATTGCTTAGCAATTTCTCAGCTTTTGCTCAACCCGACGGCAAGGCACTTTTCAGTTCGAATTGTGCTAGTTGCCATAATCCCATTAAGGACGCTACTGGTCCAGCCCTTCAAGGTGTTTCTGCCCATGCTCATGGTATGGAGTGGATTTACAAGTGGGTAAAAAATCCATCTGCTGTAATTGCTTCTGAAGATCCACATGCTAAAGAACTTGTTGATAAGTACAAAGTCGCTATGACGGCTTTTCCTGCTTTGTCTAAAGAAGAAGTAGATGCAATTTTTAAATATGTAGATGAATACAAGGCCCCTGCTGCGCCAACTGCTGCTGCAGGTGCGCCTGTTGCTGAAGACACTTCAAGCAATTCTTGGTTGTATTCTTTCATTACCATCATCTTGCTTGCTTTAATGATTATTTTGTGGAGAGCAAACCATGGTCTTCGTCGCGTAGCAAATGAAAAAGAAGGAATTCCTAATGTTAAAGAAATTCCTTTCTACCAAAATAAGGTTTTTATCGCTCTAGCTGTTATTTTCTTATTCATTTTCACTGGATATTGGATTGTGAACGGCGCTATTGAATTAGGTCGTCAACAAAACTACCAACCTGAACAACCAATTTTCTACTCTCACAAAGTACATGCTGGTGTCAATCAAATTAACTGTTTGTATTGCCATGCTGGAGCTGAAAAGAGCCGTCATGCAATGGTGCCTTCTCCAAATATTTGTATGAATTGCCACAAGCAGATCAATGAATACACAGGAACAGAGAAGTTAATAACTGCTGAAGGAAAAGAAGTTAACGGAACTGAAGAGATTAAGAAATTATACAAGTATGCTGGTTGGGATCCTGAGAAAAAAGACTACATCAGAGATGCATCTGGCAAAATTCAAGCTAAGCCAATCGCTTGGACTAAGATTCACAATTTACCAGACCACGTTTATTTCAACCATGCACAACACGTGAAAGTTGGAAAGGTACAATGTCAGCGTTGTCATGGTGATATCCAAAACATGGATGAGGTTTATCAATCTGCTCCATTGTCAATGGGATGGTGTATCAATTGTCACCGTCAAACACAAGTACAGTTTGCGGATAACAAATACTATAGGATTTTTGAAAAATATCATGAAGAAATTAAATCTGGCAAACGTACAGGTGTTACCGTTGAAGAAATAGGCGGAACAGAATGTATGAAGTGTCACTATTAATTTGTTTGTAATATATATAAGAACAGTATCATTAACAATATTTATTCGGAACCAATTTTTATACCGAATCAAATCTTATGAGTCAAAAACAATACTGGAAGGGTTTGGATGAGTTGAATAATACAGCAACTCATCAAGAGTCAGTAAACAATGAGTTTAAGGAAGATCTTCCTTTTGACTTAAGTGGCAATTTGCTTGATGCAAATACACCGCGTCGTGACTTTTTAAAATATTTAGGTTTTAGTACGGCTGCTGCCATGTTAGCTGCTAGTTGCGAAATGCCTGTTAGAAAGGTTATTCCTTATGCTATCAAGCCTGAGGATATTGTACCTGGAGTTCCAAATTATTATGCATCAACATTTGTTGACAATGGCGATTATTGTTCTATTGTCATCAAGACAAGAGATGGGCGTCCAATTAAAATAGAAGGAAATGAAATGTCTTCTATCACCAAAGGAGGTACCTCTGCTCGTGTTCAAGCATCTGTTTTAAATTTATATGATAAGGCCCGTTTACGTCAGCCATATGCAGATGGTCACGAAGCTACTTTTGAGGCAATTGACAAGCAAGTAAAAGATGCTCTAGCTTCTAATAATAAAGCTGCTTACTTAGTAACTGGTTCTATTTTATCACCAACAACAAAAGCAGTAATACAATCATTTACTACAAAATATCCAAATGTCAAGCACATTGTGTTTGATCCAATCTCTTGTTCTGGAATGTTGCTCGCTAATGAAGCTTCATACGGAAAAAGAACCTTACCATCGTATCATTTTGACAAAGCTCAAACAATTTTCAGTTTAGATGCTGACTTTTTAGGTACATGGATTTCTCCTATTGAATTTGCAAAGCAATACATTTCTACTCGTAAGGTAAGTGCCACAAACTTGAAAATGTCTAAGCATTACCAAGTAGAAGCATCTCATACTATTACTGGTGCTAAAGCTGACATGCGTGGTGTATGCCGTCCTTCTGAAATGGGTGCTGTTGCTGTAGCTTTATACAATTATGTTGCTTCTGGTGTTGCACCTAAATTGGGTAATGATCACCTAAACAAATTGGTAACAAATGCAGGAAACGACCTTAAAAAAGGAAACGGACTTGTAGTTTGTGGTTCAAATGATGTTCATGTTCAAACCGTTATCAATGCTATCAATGATAAAATTGGTGCAAACGGAACTACAATTAATTGGGCGGTAACAACCAATTACAGACAAGGAATTGATGCTGACATGGTAAACATGGTTACAGCAATGAATGAAGGAAGTGTTGGTGCAGTGTTTATTCATGGAATTAACCCCGCATATGAATATTTTCAAGCAGATAAGTTTCTTTCTGGTTTAAAGAAAGTTCCTTTAACTGTGTCTTTTGCAGAGCGCATGGACGAAACAGCTAAAGAATGTAAATATGTAATTCCTGATCATAACTTCTTGGAAAGTTGGGGTGATGCAGAGCCAAAATCTGGCTATTTCAGCTTGATACAGCCAGGTATCGCACCAATATTCAAAACAAGAGCTTTCCAAGATAGCTTGATGTCTTGGTTAGGTGACACTCAAACTTACGGTCAGTATTGGAATCAATATTGGATGACCAAGCTTGGAGGTCAAACTCAATTTGATGCTGCGCTTCAAAGTGGTGTTGTTGAACCAACTGGTGATATGACTAATGGTGGTGCTTCTTTTAAAGCAGATATTAATAATGCTATTCAACAAATTTCTTCAAGAAAAGCTATTTCTGGTAAAGAAATTCTAGTATATCAAAAAATAACAATAGGTCGTGGTGGCAATTGGAGTAACAATCCTTGGTTGCAAGAAACACCAGATCCATTGACTAAAGCAACTTGGGATAACTATGCGGTTGTATCTCCAAAAACAGCTTATGAGTTAGGTGCAGAATTAACCAGCATTACAGAGGTTGACAACAATAAACATGTTGTGAAATTGACTGTGAATGGCGTTACAATGGAATTACCAATTGTTGTTTTGCCTGGTATTCATAATGATGTAATTGCAGTTGCAGTTGGTTATGGTCGTGATGAAAAAGTAGGAAGAGCGGCAGCTAATACGGGTAAAAATGTATATCCATTCTTGAATTGGAACGGAACAACATTTGGCAATTACGCAGCAGTGACTGTTGAGAAAACAGGAACAACCTATCCAATTGCTATTACTCAAACACATTTAAGTTACGAAGGACGTCCAATTTTAAGAGAACTTACTTTAAGTGAGTTTGAAAAAGATCCTAAGTCTATCATGAAAGAGCGTGAGGCTGAGTTAGGTCATTATGCTTACTTACCTTGGACTCCAGAAGGAGAACAACATCATACCGGTGGACATCACACTGAAAATGCAACCCATGGTGCTGCAGTTCCAGTTGATACTGATGAAATTAAAAGAGACGATTTAGAAGATAAATTC
>CAZNVQ010000058.1:11356-15577 GCA_964576425.1 uncultured Flavipsychrobacter sp.
CTTGCTCTGTGGCTTGTCAAGCTGAAAATAATATTTCAGTAGTTGGAAAGACACACGTTTTGAAAGCACAAGAAATGCATTGGATTCGAATCGACCGTTATTTCAGCGGTATGCCTGATGATCCAAACACAATTCAAACTGTTTTCCAACCAATGATGTGTCAGCATTGCGATAATGCTCCTTGTGAGAACGTTTGTCCTGTTGCTGCAACACCTCACACATCTGAAGGTTTAAATATGATGACTTATAATCGTTGTATTGGAACTAAGTATTGTGCAAATAACTGTCCATATAAAGTACGTCACTTCAACTGGATGGATTGGAATGGAGCGGATTGCTTCGAAGACAATATTTACGAAGACGGTCGTCGTGATGATATCAATGATGATTTAACTCGCATGGTGCTTAATCCAGACGTGACTGTGAGAAGCCGTGGTGTAATGGAAAAATGTACATTCTGTGTTCAACGTTTACAAGCAGCTAAATTAGACGCTAAGAAAGAAGGTCGTCCATTGAAAGATGGTGAAGCAAGAACAGCTTGCCAACAATCTTGTCCTACAGATGCTATTCAATTTGGTAATGTAAACGATACATCAAGCCAAATTTATCGCTTGAGAAACAAAGAGCATATTGAGCGTAAATTTTATGTACTTGAGCAAATCCATACGTTGCCAAATATCAACTATTTAGCTTTAGTAAGAAATGCTGAAGAGATAGTAGGTGGTAATGAGCAATTGGATGGATTGATGAAAGACCATATTTAAATTTGATAAGCTTCGGCTGAAATTGATAAGAAAAAATTGGTAATAAGAATTTGCTTATTATTTAATTAAATTGTAATAATATATTTCTAATAACGTGCTATGCATTTAAAGTACGAATCATTTGTACGCGAACCTCTTGTAGATGGTGAAAAGACCTATCGTCAGGTCACTGAAGACATTGTTCGCCCGATTGAACAAAAGCCGGGAAGAATGTGGTATGCTGGATTCTTCTTTTCAGTAGCATTATTGCTATTCGGTGTATTTTCAGTTTTTTGGGAAGTTTATTTTGGTATTGGTGTTTGGGGTATAAACCGAACAGTTGGATGGGGTTGGGATATCACCAACTTCGTATGGTGGGTAGGTATAGGTCACGCGGGTACTCTAATTTCAGCGATTCTATTACTTTTCCGTCAAGGATGGAGAACAGGTGTTAACCGCGCTGCAGAAGCGATGACGATTTTTGCCGTAATGTGCGCTGGACAGTTTCCAATCTTCCACATGGGTCGTGTTTGGGATGGTTTCTTCGTTTTGCCTTATCCTAACTCAAGAGGACCATTATGGCCAAACTTTAACTCAGCTTTATTATGGGACGTATTTGCGATTTCAACATACTTTACGGTTTCCTTATTATTTTGGTATTCTGGATTAATTCCTGATTTTGCAACAGTTCGTGATCGTGCCAAAACTAAATTGCGTAAGCGTTTATATGGCTTAGCATCTTTCGGCTGGACAGGTTCTGCTAAAAATTGGCAACGCCATGAAGCACTTTCATTAGTATTAGCTGGTTTATCTACACCCCTTGTACTTTCAGTTCACACAATTGTATCCTTTGACTTCGCTACATCAGTAATTCCTGGATGGCATACAACCATTTTCCCTCCTTATTTCGTAGCAGGTGCCATATTTTCTGGTTTTGCAATGGTACAAACGTTATTGATATTGTGCCGTCGTATACTTGGACTTGAGGAATATATCACTGTTGGTCACATTGAGGCAATGAATAAAGTAATTGTACTAACAGGTTCAATTGTTGGTGTTGCATATTTAACAGAATTATTCATGGCTTGGTACAGTCAAGTAAGATATGAACAAGATGCCTTCAATTGGCGTATCATGGGACCATATTGGTGGAGCTATTGGGCAATGATGACATGTAACGTGGTTTCCCCTCAGTTATTCTGGTTTAAGAAGCTGCGCAGAAATATTCCATTTACTTTCATCATGTCAATCGTCGTAAATATTGGTATGTGGTTCGAACGTTTCGTAATCATTGTTACGTCACTTTATCGTGATTACTTGCCAAGTAGTTGGACATATTATAGCCCAACATGGCCTGAAGTTGGATTCTACCTTGGTACATTTGGGTTATTCTTCACCTGCTTCTTCTTATTTGCAAAATATTTCCCAGTAATTGCGATTGCTGAAATTAAGTTTGTATTGAAAACTTCAGGAGATAATTACAAAAAGAAAATGGCTGCAATTGACGAGAAATCAACAGAAGAATTTGTTCACGAACAATCTGAAGCTCATCATTAATATAACGCTAAAGAAAATATAAACTAAAATGGCTATAAAAAAATTCGCAGTGGCTTGTTACGATGACGAGGAAGTTTTATTCCCCGCAGTAAAAAGCGTTCGCCACAGTGGTTATAAGCTACATGATGTTTACACTCCATTTCCAGTTCATGGTTTGGATGGTGCATTAGGTTTAAAAGAAACAGATTTGCATATTGCTGGCTTTATTTATGGTGTTACAGGAACTGCTACCGCTTTAGGTTTCATGTCTTGGATTTTTACATCAGATTGGCCAATGGTATTTGGAGGAAAGCCATATCTTTCTTTACCTGCATTCATTCCTATTACTTTCGAGTTAACTGTGTTGTTTGCAGCAGTTGGAATGGTATTGACATTTTGTTACCTCAATCAAATTATGCCTGGTGTTAAGAAACATGTGTTTCATCCACGCCAAACTGATGATTTGTTTGTTGTTGTTATCGAGTTAAATGATCACGTTTCTGAATCTGAAGTACTAACGTTTTTAAAAGGGACAGGTGCTTTGGAAACCAACGTTCAAGTTGCTGAATCAGAATGGTGGTACGGCAGATTTGATAAGAAAGAGGATTATGAAATCGCATAGTTTAATCATCATATTGTTTTAACTTTTCTATAATAAGATATGAATAAGACCAAGGGCATAGTAGTAGCAACTTTGATGTTGGGACTTGGAATGGCTGCTTGCAATCAAAATGGTGATAAGCATAGAAATCCTGGAAGAATTTACGCACCAGATATGACTTATTCCCGTGCATTCGATGCTTACACCTATAATCCTAATTTTGAGGATAGCTTATCGAGCAGAGAGCCTGTTTCAGGAACAATTGCTCGTGGTCATGAATTGCCAGATCACTTAAAAGAAGGTGACACAATTGCTTATAAATCATTTAATACGTCAGTTAAATTTTCAGACGATCAAATGAATGAAGCAAAAAGATTGTATAATATTTATTGTGGCATTTGTCATGGTACAAACTTAGATGGTCAAGGTCCATTATATACTAGTGGTAAATTTGCAGCTATGCCAGCAAATTTTAAAGACGCTAAGTATTTAAACATGCCAGTAGGTCAGATGTACGCAGCCATTAAATATGGTAAAAATGCAATGGGAAGTTATGCAAGCCAATTGGATATTAAGCAACGTTGGATGGTAATCGCTTACATAAAAAAAGTTCAAGCTGAGAATGGCGGTGCGAAATTTACAATGGGTGATGCTCCAGTAGCAACAGATTCAAGTAAACAAATAACTACAAGTAAATAAATAACTTAATAATATTATTAACCCAATGAACGAACGTTTCGAGATACCAGCACGGTTAAAAACAACGAGTTTTATACTCATGTTGATAGGTATCATCACCCTGGTTGTTGGTGCCGCAACTTTGATGACTAGTCACGCAGCTGATCATGAAATCATGCACGCAGATAAAACAAGATTTTGGCTTGTTCTACTTCATAATAGTGTCTTTTTTACATTAATTATGGTAGCCAGTGTCTTTATTCAAGCTGCTGCTTCTTTAGCGCAAGGTGGCTGGATTGTGGCATATAAAAGAATACCTGAAGCAATAGGTGCCAATGTTTGGATCTTTGGTTTAATTACTGCAATTGTTTTGTTTTCAGTTGCTTTTGTATTTAATATAGATGGACATAATCCAATTTATCATTGGATACATCCAGAGGGCGACAAAATATTGGAAGGTAAAAGTGGATTTTTAAATAAACCAATGTTTGTTGGTTTTACCGTCGGAGCAATTGCATTATGGTCTTTCTTCGGACAAAAGTTTCGTAATTTATCACTTGCACAAGAGCAAGCTCCAAGAAATAGTACAAAAATCTATTGGAACATGGTAAAATGGTCTGCTGGATTTTTATTGGTATACGCTCTTACTCAAATGAGTACAAT
>CAZNVQ010000059.1:0-15249 GCA_964576425.1 uncultured Flavipsychrobacter sp.
GAACGGATGTAGCCAATCGTTTTAGTCTCACCGCTAATAGATATAATAGGGTTTGTTTTATTCTTTGATTTGAGATAAGAAGTAATAATTTCTAGTCTTGGATCGGCATTTACCACAACACCATTGCCATCTTCTTGTTGCACTTTGATTTGTGCCAACAAATTAGTAGTTCCCCCCAAAGTGAGGATAAAACTGAACAAAAATATGTGAATAAATAGTCTCATATTTTAATTAAACTGACTTTCTTTAGCAATAGCTACACTTGCTGAACAACCTAATCGGTTTGCGCCTGCTTGAATTAATTCTTGGGCAAAACTAAAATTACGAATGCCTCCTGAAGCTTTAATCGAAATAGTTTCGGGCAAGTGCGCACGCATGATTTCAACCGCATGGGATGTGGCACCAACAGCAGCATATCCTGTTGAAGTTTTCATGAAATCAATTGAATAATGTTGATAACGATTGCAACATACAATCAGCTCTTTGTCAGTCAGCAAGCCACTTTCAACAATAACTTTAATGAATTTGCCTTGACGGTGACATGCCTCTGTGCAAGCTTTTACATCAGCTTCCACCAACTGCCAATCTTTGTTTTTCAATGCTGCAAGATGATGTACCATATCCAATTCATCGGCACCATCTTCAATAGCTTGATTGATTTCTGCAAGCTTTGCAGCAGTGTTGGAATAACCAAATGGGAAACCAATAACAGTTGCCACTTTCACTTCGCTGTTAGTTAAAAGACTTTTAGCAAGAGCAACAAAATTGGGAGGCACACAAACAGCAGCAAACTGAAATTTCAAAGCTTCTTGACACAAGGTCATGACTTCTTCATTAGTCGTTGTTGGTTTTAGAATGGTATGGTCGATATAGGCTGCAATATTCATGATTAATCAGCTTGTTCTAAAATAGTAATGGAATGAAAGTTTTTAATTATTTCTTGAGCAAATTCGCTAGTTTTTAGCAAAGTAGCATCATTCATTAGGTTGTAGAAATCAATAGTTACTCTTTTGCGCATGATGGTCAACTTGAGTGCATCCAAAATGCAATTCGCTGCTTCTTGCCAACCCATATATTCTAACATCATGACGCCACTTAAAAGCAAAGAGGAAGGATTCATTGTGTCGGTATTTGCAAAACGTGGTGCAGTTCCATGTGTGGCTTCGAACACTGCATGACCTGTATTATAATTGATGTTTGCACCTGGTGCAATACCAATGCCACCAACTGCGGCAGCCAAAGCATCTGAAATATAATCACCATTTAGATTTAATGTAGCAACTACATCATAATCTTTTGGAGCAATGAGGATTTGTTGTAAGAAATTATCAGCAATAACATCTTTGACAATAACTTTTCCAGACACTTGCGCTTGCTTCATTTCAGCATTTGCGGTATCTTCACCTTTTGCTTTCTTTGTTTCTTCCCATTGTTCCCAAGTGTAAACCTTGTCGCCAAATTCATTCTTAGCCAATGCATATCCCCAGTTTTTGAAACCACCTTCCGTGTATTTCATGATATTGCCTTTATGTACCAAAGCAACAGAACTACGATGATGTTCAATCGCATATTTAATGGCAGCTCTAACAAGTCTTTCCGTACCATCTTTTGAAACGGGTTTAATACCAAATGAAGATGTTTCAGGGAAACGAACTTTATCGGCACCGCCAATTTCTTTCAAAAATTCAAACAATTTTTTTGCTTTAGGATCGTCATAATTAAATTCAATTCCAGCATAAATATCTTCTGTGTTTTCGCGGAAAATAACCATGTCCACATGTTCAGGATGCTTCACAGGAGAAGGGACGCCTTGAAACCACTGAACTGGGCGAAGACAAACATATAAATCAAGCGTTTGACGAAGTGCAACATTCAAAGAACGAATGCCGCCGCCAACAGGAGTTGTTAAAGGACCTTTGATAGAAACGATGTATTCAGTTGCGGTGTCAAGTGTTTCTTTAGGCAGCCATTCACCAGTTTGCTGAAAAGCTTTTTCACCAGCCAGCATTTCCACCCATTCAATTTTTCGATCGCCTTTGTAGCAATGTTGTACAGCTGCGTCGAGCACTGCTTTTGAGGCTTGCCAAACATCGGGTCCGATGCCATCGCCTTCGATAAATGGGATAATTGGGAAATGAGGAACCACTAATTTGCCATCAGGGCTCATGGTTATTTTCTGAGGTGTCATGTATTTCGTGACTTTTTTTATGGGTGCGAAGCTACATAAAACCCATTGATGTAGTAGGTAAAAAGTTATTAGAATATCCTTAAAAAGAGAAATTTTAATTCATGTTTTTGGCTCTTTGCAAAGTGAACCCAAATGATGAACCAACCCCAACAGTGCTTCTTACATTCACGGTTTGTCCATGTGCTTCAATGATATGTTTTACGATAGCTAATCCAAGCCCTGTTCCGCCAATATCACGACTTCTGCTTCGGTCAGCACGATAAAAACGTTCGAAAATACGAGTAAGATGTTCTTCTGAAATACCTGGTCCATCATCAGAGATTTCAATATAAGTGTGTTTATCGTCTAATGTATAACAGCCAGCTATAATGTTTCCATTTTGATGACCATATTTGATGGCATTAATAACTAAATTGATTAATACTTGTTTGACTTTTGCTTTATCAGCAAAAACAACTAGGCTTCCTTCAGTTCCTTTTTTGAAACTAAAATTGATTTCTTTTTCCTTTGCTTGAAGCATTAATTCATCGAACACATCTTGAATTAAATCTTGAATAATAAAAGGTTCTTTGACGATTGGGATTTTACCCGATTCCAATTTTGAAATTTCATTCAAATCGTCCACTAATCGCACTAATCTATCAACACCTTTTGATGCATTTTTTAAAAATTTTGTATTGACATTAGGGTCTTGAAGAGCGCCACCAAGCAAGGTTTCAATATATCCTTGTACAGTGAATATAGGCGTTCTGAGTTCATGTGCAAGGTTCATTAAAAACTCCTTTCTAAACTGTTCATTAGCTTGCAAGGTTTCAATTTCTTGTTTTCTTTGATCTGCCCATATTTTCACATCGTCGCTCACTTGTTCAATTGACCGTTGCGGCAAAATGTTTTTGTAAAAAAACTCTTCTTTTTTAGTTGCTTTTTTTTGGTAGATAAATTTATATATAAGTTTTATTTTTCTGTAAATAAAACGCTGAAGGGTGTAATAATAGACGGTGAAAGTGATGATGAAACTAATGCCAAAAACGATAAAGGCGTACCAAGGTTTTGCTAGAATGGGTAAAATGCATAATGCGTTGATACTTGAAAGCGTCAACGCAGAAATAAAAGTGAGTGTTCTTGGAGATAAATTCTTAGTATCAAGAAAAGACATAATAGGTAAAGCTACACCATTTCAAACTTATAGCCGACACCTTTCACAGTAGTTATTAAATCGATTCCTACTTTTTGTCTGATTTTTCGAACATGAACATCGATTGTCCTGTCGCCAACAATAACATCAGTTCCCCAAACGCGGCTTAAAATTTCATTGCGGAGAAAAACTCTTCCAGGTTTTGATGCAAGTAGAGCAAGTAGTTCAAACTCTTTTTTGGCTAATATGATTTCATTGCCCATGTAGTTCACGGAGAATTTGGTTTTGTTGATTTCCAATTCACCGAAAATCATTTTTTGTTCCACTTCTTCGTCTTTCTTCATTCGGCGAAGCGCTGCACCAATTCTTGTGACAAGTAATTCGGGCTTGATAGGCTTGGAAAGATAATCGTCTGCACCAGTTTTTAATCCTTCGATTTCGGATTTTTCATCGCTCAATGCTGTAAGAAAAATGATAGCTGTTTGTTCGAAATCAGGAAGTTGGCGAATTTCTTTCACTGCTTGTTTGCCATCTTTTTTGGGCATCATCACGTCTATTAAAATCAAATCGGGTCTGAATTCTTTTGCTTTTTTTATGGCATCTTCACCATTAACAGCGGTTGCAGTAATGTAACCTTTTTGACTCAGTATATAATTGATGAATTCAAGAATATCTGGTTCGTCATCAACAATCAAAATTTTGCCTGGTAACAGTTCAGTCATATCTGATGCAATATTAGCCTCATCGTGGTTGTCGATCATGTTATTGCCTATTATGTTATTGTTAACAGATTATGAATAAATTGTGAAGCCCGGAATTTTGAAAAAAGGTCACTTCAAAGTGATGTTTCCGCTACCAATTTTAAATCCTTCATTGTATAATTCAATGGTGTAAATTCCTTGCACATAGCTATTAGATTGCGTCCAATCTGCCGTAATATTTTTTACAGGTTCGTTTTGTTTTAAATTGATTTGTTTCAACAAAGTGTAATTCAAATCATTGCCTTTTGCATCACTAGTAGTACCCGATCCAGTTTGTGTGTTGCTCAACAGATTCCCATTGGCATCGATGATTTTAATGTAAATATTTTTTAGTCCGTCTTCTGCAATTCTATTTTCATCAATATCAAAGCTGAGTCTGAAAATGTCAATGTTTTTTGCTTTTGAAGTTTCTTTTTCTTTTTTGCCACCTCTGCGCAAATCGATGGGTACAAAACGAATGTTTGATGCATGAAGAACAGCGCCCATTTTTACTTTTTGTTGCAATGAAATGTTCTTTTCAACTGTTTCGTCTCTTTCCTTCAACACCACACTGTTGTATTCAGTAAGTCTTGCATTTTCGTCTTTCAATTCTGCAATTTGCTCTTCATAAGATTTGACCATAGCGTTCAATTCTCCGATCAAAACTTTTGCTTGATTAAGTTCTGATTTAGTACTTCGGCTATTACTTAAAATATTTTTAATTTGATTTCTCAGTTTGCTGATTTCAGAATCTTTACCTTGAACCATGCTGTCTAATTGTGCATTTTTCCCTGTCAGCATATCCAATCTCGCTAGAGCTGCATCATAATCTTGTTGCATAATTCCCATAGCAACACTCATCGTGTCGATTTGATTGTTGGCTAATTGATTTTCATTGGTCACATTATTTTTACTCAAAAACAAATAGATATTTCCAACCAATAAAACCGCTAAAACGGCGATAAAAATCCAAGTGTTCTTTTTTGTTGCCGTTGTAGTTTGTGGATTCTGCGAACTGTTGTTATCTTGAAGCATGTTTTTACAGTTTATTCAATTTAGATACAAATATAAATGCTAATATCGGTTATGGAACACTTGAAAAAAATACTATTTATTGACATTGAGACTGTTTCTTGTGTTGCTCGATATGATGAACTTTCATCTTCCATGCAATATCAATGGGATAGAAAATCTAGATATTTGAAAAGTACCGATTTTGACCAACCAACTAGTGCACAGTTATTTCAAGAAAAAGCGGGCATTTTTTCTGAATTTGCCAAAGTGGTTTGTATTAGCCTTGGATGTCTTGCTGAAATTGACCGGGAATGGAGAATCGTCTTGAAATCTATTGCAGATGATGACGAAAAAATAGTAATTCATAACTTCATCGAAGCAGTTGAAAAATTTGAACTACGCTTTGCAGATTTCAAGTTTTGTGGGCATAATATCAAGGAATTCGATATTCCTTTTTTGTGTAGAAGAATGGTAATTCATGGTTTTCCAATCCCTAACTCGATGCAAGTGCAAGGGAAAAAACCTTGGGAAATAACCCATTTGGACACGCTCGATTATTGGAAATTTGGTGATTTTAAGCATTTCACTTCATTGGCTTTATTGGCAGACGTTTTGCAAATTCCTTCACCAAAAGATGATATTGACGGCAGCATGGTAGGCAAAGTGTATTGGGAAGAATACAATTTGCCACGCATTGAAAAATATTGCATGCAAGATGTGGCAACGGTAGCCAAAGTTTATTTGAAGTTGGCGGGCTATCCTCACATTCAACCCGAAATTCAATTTTGGGCAAAATCTTAACCGTTTTCAAAGCCTATATTTGCATCCAATCGAAATATTTTGAAATAAATAAGGTATGAATGCTGAGTACAAGAAATTAATGCAGTCGTTGATCAACAAGCAGTATGCCCCTTTTTATTTGATTGATGGAGAAGAGCCTTATTACCTCGAGCAAATCACACAATATTTCGAAAATAATATTCTTCAACCTGCTGAGAAAGATTTTAACCTAATCACACTTTATGGTAAAGACACCGATTGGGCAGAAGTGGTGAACGCTTGCAGGCGCTTTCCGATGTTTGCCGAACGCCAAGTGGTGATATTGAAAGATGCTGCTCAAATGCGCTCCCTGTCTGAATTGTCGGGTTATTTAGAAAATCCAGCACCCACAACCGTTTTTTTAATTGAACATAGGTTTAAGAAAACTGATGGACGAAGTGTGTTGGTGAAATTGGCTAAAAACAAAGGCTTTTATTTCAACAGCGAAAAGTTGAAAGAGGAACAATTGCCGGGTTGGATTCAAAACTATGGTCTCGAAATTGGTTTTCATATTGGAGAAAGAGAAGCTCAAATTCTTGCTACTTATTTGGGTAACGACCTTCAAAAAATTGAAAATGAAATTGCTAAAATCCGAATTAATGTACCTGAGCAAAAAGCACTAACTGCTGATTTAATTCAAAAATATATTGGCATTAGTAAAGAATACAATGTTTTTGAATTGCCTGAAATCCTTACTAGTGGCGACAAAGACAAGCTTTACCGAATGTTGCATTATTTCACCGCCAATCCAAAATCAGCACCAATGCCTTTGGTAATCGGCATGATGTACACTCATTTTCAAAAATTATATGCAGCTCATTTTCATCGTGGCAAATCGGATAAAGACTTGAGCCAAACCCTTAATGTTTGGGGGGAAAGATTGCGACAATTGAAGCAAAGCTTACATGTTTGGGATTTGTTTAAAGTGGAAAGCGCTCTTTTGTTGCTCGGTAAATACAGCGCTTTTTCAGTTGGCGTGGACAACAATACAGCTGATAAAGAATTACTCAAAGAACTGATCGGGAAATTGGAAATTTTAGGAGCAATACGATAAATCAAGTTTTATAAGAAATTTATGTATATTAAAAATCAGACCTTTAAAGACGAGGACACACTTGAGGAAATGATATTTGATTTTTCAATAGGAGATGCTACACCTTTTATTGAAGAGTTAATTAAAGAAATTCAACAAGAATTGGAACAAAACGAAGCTTATCAACAATATCGAATGTCGCTGCATGGTGAAGACCGCGAGGAACTTGAAGCAGAAGAACAAGATTTGCGCTTAGCAGAAAAATTGCAACAGCATTTTGATAGTTATAAAGTTCATGCACAAAAATTTTATGGAATTAAAAATGGTGTAGAGACCTTGTTGTATTCCATTGACATGATTTAATTTTCTTTTGATTTTCAAAAAATAACCTAATTGTAGGGATAAAAGTTTCCTTACAAGAGAATAAGTTTACACCATTACAACTATTATAAAATGAAAAAATTGCTACTTATTGCTTTGGCTTGTGCTCCTTTGATGTCGATGGCACAAGACGATTTAGTGAAAAAATTGGATGCCAACAAAAGTGATAGCGCCAAGAAAAAATTTGAATTCAAAACCATTCTACGCCTTGATTGCACAGATGTGAAATCTCAAGGAAGCAGTGGCACTTGTTGGAGTTATTCCACCAATTCTTTTTTGGAGAGTGAAATTATGAGAATGGGTAAAAAGCCTGTTGATTTAGCTGAAATTTTCACTGCCAGAAATGTCTATGTTGAAAAAGCAGAGAATTATGTTCGTATGCATGGCGCAGTGAGTTGGGGTGATGGCGGTGCTTGTCATGATGTGATTAATATGTATGCAAAATATGGTGCCATGCCACAAAGTGCTTACACTGGATTGAACTATGGAACTACAAAAAATCAGTTTGCTGAAATGCAAGAAGTATTGAAAGGCATGTTGGATGCTTATGTGAAAAATCCGAATGGAAGAATCACACCAGTTTGGAAAAAAGCCTTCACTTCAGTTTTGGATAGCTATCTTGGAAAAGTGCCTAAAACCTTTACCTACAAAGGAAAAGAATACACGCCAAAGTCTTTTGCAGACGAGGTTGTGGGCATCAATCCTGCTGATTATGTGGAATTGTCTTCATTGAACGACAAGCCTTATTATGAGAAAACAATTTTGATGGTTCCTGATAATTGGAGCTATGACCAAGTGTACAACTTACATATGGATGAATTGATTGAATCAATTGACAATGCATTAAGTAAAGGCTACACTGTGGCTTGGGCAACTGATGTGAGTGAAAAATATTTTAGTTGGAAAAATGGGGTGGCGTATGTTCCAGAAAAAAACTGGGAAGATATGAGTGAAGAAGAACAGAAAGACATGTTTAATGGCGTGAAACCAGAACGCAAAATAACAGCAAAGATGCGCCAAAAAGCATTTGACAATTATGAAACAACGGATGACCATGGTATGCACATTGTGGGTTTAGCAAAAGACCAAACTGGAAGAGAATATTATATTGTAAAAAACAGTTGGGGAGAGAAAAACGATTATAAAGGCTATATTCATGTGACTAAAAACTATGTACGTTATAAGACAACTGCAATTTTGTTACATAAAAAAGCACTAACTCAAGAGTTGCGTGGGAATCTATCTTTATAAATGGATTAACCATTATTTATAATTTTTAATTGCATTCTTTTTACTTTTGCAATCTTAATAAATTACATATGCCTTCATTTGATATTGTTTCTAAAGTTGATGCACAAACCTTGGATAACGCCGTCAACATTGCCAAAAAAGAGATTGATAATCGTTTTGATTTCAAAGGAACACATGTTTTGATTGAACTCAACAAAAAAGAAATGACTATAAATCTTGAAGTGGAGAGCGACATGAAATTGCAGCAACTAGAAGATGTGTTGTTGACCAAAGCCATGCGTCAGGGATTAGAAGCCAATGCCTTTGATTTGACTAAAAATTTTAGTGGTGCAGGAAAATATATTCGTAAAACTATTCCCGTTAAAAATGGTTTGGACAAAGAATCTGCAAAAAAAATTGTAAAACTCATTAAAGACAGCGGACTGAAAGTACAAGCTGCAATTATGGATGACACTATTAGAGTGACCGCCAAAAAAATTGATGATTTACAAGCGGTAATTCAGCTCTGCAAAACAAGTTCGTTGGATATGCCTTTGCAGTTTACGAATATGAAATCCTAAGTTGGTGATTTAAGATTTAGGTATCATTCTCAAATAAATCTATTAAATTAAAAATGCGATGTTCCTTTGGAGCATCGCATTTTTAATTGACATTAGGTAATGATTATAAATTTCCTCTTTTCTCTTGTTCTCTTTCGATGGATTCGAACAAAGCTTTGAAATTGCCTGCACCAAAGCTTTTCGCACCTTTACGTTGAATGATTTCAAAAAATAAAGTAGGTCTGTCTTCCAATGGTTTGGTGAAAATTTGTAACAAATAACCTTCTTCATCTCTGTCCACCAAAATTTTCAATTCTTGTAATGGAGCAAGGTCTTCATCAATTTTTCCAACACGATCAAAAAGTTCTTCGTAATAAGTGTCAGGTGTATCTAAGAAATCGATTCCTCTTGCTCTCAATGCTCTAACGGTGCTGATGATATCATTAGTGGCAACAGCAACGTGTTGAACACCTTCACCTTCATAAAACTGTAAGTATTCTTCAATTTGAGATTTCTTTTTACCTTCTGCAGGTTCGTTGATTGGGAATTTCACATATCCATTGCCATTGCTCATCACCTTGCTCATCAATGCAGAATATTCTGTAGTGATTTGCTTGTCATCAAAAGTAAGAATGTTTGCAAAACCCATAACATCTTCATACCATTTCACAGTTTCGTTCATTCTGTTCCAACCTACATTACCCACACAATGGTCCACATAAAGTAAACCAACATCTGAAGGATTATAATTGCTTGTCCATTTTTGATAGCCTGGCATAAATTCACCTTTATAATTGTGGCGTTCTACAAATAAATGTACCGTTTCGCCATAAGTATAAATGCCACTTAATTTCACTTCACCATGTTCGTCAGTAAGTGTAGTTGGTTCTAGATAAACTTTAGCACCTCTTTTTGTAGTTTCTTCGAAAGATTTGTAGGCATCATCGACCCATAGCGCTAATATTTTTACGCCATCACCATGTTGCTTAATATGCTCTGAAATAGGACTGTTTGATTGCAAAGGCGTAGTGAGCACCAAACGGATTTTCCCTTGTTGCAATACATAACTTGCACGGTCTTTCAAGCCAGTTTCAGGTCCGGCATAGGCAAGACTTTGAAAGCCAAAAGCTGTTTTATAAAAATGTGCAGCTTGCTTGGCGTTGCCCACATAAAATTCAATGTGGTCGGTTCCGTTTATTGGTAAAAAATCTTGTGCTTGAGCCATTTTTTGGCTAACGGAAGAAGTATTCATTATAATGCAGATTTGAAGTGGGATAATTAAAACTGGGCAAAGTTAATGTTTCACTGCAAAGGTCAATTTATTTTCTTGTTTGGAAGGAAGATTCAAAACAATTAAATTGGCATTCTAAAACAATTTTATGAAAAAAATAATTTATATATCAGTATTATTTGTTGCGCTTAGTTTTCAAAGTCAAGCACAAAAAGTGAAAGATGCCAATTACTATTACCAAGCCGCAATGAAGGAATCTGATTTGAATAAAGTGATTGCGAATTTCACGAAAGCAATCAATTTGATGCCCAAATATTCAGATGCTATATTTTATAGAGGAGTTGCTTATTTTCATAATAATAACCCTCAAAAAGCATTGTCAGATTTCAATCAAATCATTCAAATGGACGCCAAAAGCTTTGCTGCATTTACTTACAGAGGAAGAACATACGAGCGATTAAACAACAAAGCGGCAGCAATTAATGATTTCAATGCTGCTTTGAAAATCAATCCTAAATATGCAGAAGGGTTAAATTTCAGAGGGTTGTATTTTAAAAATAATGGAGAAGCCCAAAAAGCATGTGCGGATTTAAAACAAGCAAAAAAAATGGGTTTTGCTGTTGCAGATGCTGATTTGGCTGGTTGTGTTATGGATGAAAAAAAGCTTGATAAAGGAAAAAAATAATATTATTTTTTATTTGTTTTTCTGATTTTTAAAATTACCATTTTTGAAGTGGGAGTGTTGCTTTTCTCTGCAGTGCTGTTGATTGGAACTAGTACATTTGTTTCTGGAAAGTACGTTGCAGTGCATTTTTCAGGAATGCTAAAAGGGACAACAATAAAATTGTGCGCAACACGCTCTCTGCCTTCATCGAAATTAAACAAATCAACAATTTCACCTGCACTTAATTGATGTTTTTTCATGTCTTTTTGATTCATGAAAATCACCCTTCTTTCGTTCAGTATACCTCTGTAACGGTCATCTAAGCCATAGATGGTTGTGTTAAATTGGTCGTGACTTCTGATGGTCATCATCATGAGTTCATCATCTTTCAATTCAATCTTATTGGGAAATGCAATGTTGAAATTGGCTTTCCCAGTTAAGGTTTTAAACTGTCCTTCACGGCTGGAGTTGGGCAAATAAAAACCACCTGGTTGTCGAACGTTCAAATTATAATGTTGAAACCCTGGAATGGTTAATTCAATATCGTTTCTTATGTAATCATAATGCTCTTGATATAATTTCCAGTTCACAACAGATTTATCGCCCAAAGTAGCTTCAGCCAAGCGACATACTATGATTGGCTCACTCAATAAATCAACGGATATGGGCTTCAAACTACCTTTACTCATTTGCACAACACCCATTGAATTTTCACAAGAAATAAATTGAACTTCGCCATTCATTTCGTCTTTATCACTTCTGCCCAAGCATGGTAAAATCAAGGCTTCTTTACCATGAATCAAATGACTTCTATTAAGCTTTGTGGACACATGTACGGTCAAATCGCAACGGCGTAATGCCTCGGCTGTGAAATTAGTATCAGGCGTTGCTGAAAGAAAATTACCGCCCATAGCGAAGAATACTTTAGCCTTTCCTTCATGCATGGCATGAATACTTTCGACGGTATCATAACCCCATTTTCTTGGTGGTTCAAAACCATAAGTTCTTTGAAGATTATCTAAAAAAGTTTTGCTAGGTTTTTCATAAATGCCCATAGTTCTGTCGCCTTGCACGTTGCTATGTCCACGAACAGGACAAGTGCCTGCACCAGGTTTACCAATGCTACCTTTCAATAAAAGCAAGTTCACTACTTCTTTGATGGTATCCACCGCATTTTTGTGTTGCGTCAGTCCCATTGCCCAACAAGCAATAATTTTTTTGCTGTGTTTAAGGATTTCAACAGTAGCTTTAATTTCTTCTAAATCAATACCCGCTTGCGTTGCGAGTTCTGATACATTAAAATGCTTGATGTGTTGTTCAAATACTTCGTATCCAAATGTTTTTTCTTCGATAAAATCATGGTCGAAAATTTGATGGGGTGTAAGCTGTTCTTCATCCCAAAGTAGTTTTTCAATAGCTTGAATCAAAGCTATGTCCCCATTGAGTTTCACCTGAAGGAACAAATCCGTTAATGCTGACTTTATTCCTAAAATGCCTTTGATTTTTTGAGGATTATTGAAACCCATCAAACCTGTTTCTGGCAATGGATTGATGGAAATGATTTTTGCGCCATTTTCTTTTGCTTTTTGCAATGCAGACAGCATTCTCGGATGATTGGTGCCAGGATTTTGACCAATAATCAAAATGACTTCTGCTTCATAAAAATCTTCAAGCGTAACCGAACCTTTGCCAATTCCAATAGATTCGTTAAGCGCAACACCTGATGATTCGTGACACATATTGGAGCAATCAGGCAAATTGTTGGTGCCATATTCACGAACGAATAATTGATACAAAAAGGCTGCTTCATTACTTGTTCTTCCAGAAGTATAGAATATGGCTTCATCAGGGTGATTAAGTTGGTTGAGTTGTTCAGCTATTTTTTTAAAAGCATTTTCCCAAGATATAGTTTGGTAATGTGTTCCGCCTTCGGCAAGATACATTGGTTGTGCAACACGACCTTTTTTACCAATTTCATAATCCGTTAAATCTGCTAAATCTGCAACCGAATGTTGGGCGAAAAATTCAGCTGTAAGTCTTTTGGTTGTTGCTTCTTCAGCAATTGCCTTTGCACCATTTTCACAGTATTCAGCTACAACAGATCTTTCATCGTCTGGGTCAGGCCAAGCGCAGCCGGGGCAATCATATCCATCTTTTTGATTGACTTTCAATAAAGCTTTCATACCACGAGCCATGTCCATTTCGCCAAAAACATGTTTTACTGCAGAAACAACCGCAGGAATACCCGCTGCATTTTTGCCAATTACCGTTTTTTTCATTCCTGTGAAATGATTCGGATTTTCAGGATTGGGTTGACGATTTTTGTTACTCATGATGTGAAATATACTTGCTCGTTTATTAATTATTTTTCTTCAGAACACAATGCACTAACTTGGTCAAACAATTTTATGTTTGCAACAAGAATTAAAGCTTCAGTACAATTGTGCAGTTGAAGTTACTAAATGAAGATTTTAAAGTGAAAAAAGAAAACATATCTGTATTTGACATATTTAAGATTGGTGTTGGTCCTAGTAGTTCGCATACTTTGGGACCTTGGCGAGCTGCACTCCGTTTTATTGAAGACATCAAGCAGCAGTACGGTCTTGAAAATGTACAACAAGTTAAGGTGTTGCTTTATGGTTCATTAGCTAAAACAGGTAAAGGGCACGGAACCGATGTTGCAGTAATTTTGGGTTTATGCGGTGCTGACCCTGTCAGTTTTGATGTTAATTTAATTGACAGTACTATCAAGGATATAGAAAATAGTAAATGCATTAAATTAGGGAATCAGCATCAAATCAGTTTCAATCCTTTTGAAGATGTTGTTTTTCTAATGACGGAATCTCTGCATTTTCATCCTAATGCACTGACTTTTTTGTGCACTTTTAATGATGGACGTGAGATGGCTGCAACATTTTATTCAATTGGGGGCGGCTTTGTGGTGAAAGAAGGTGAAAACTCATCTGAAAATGATATAATTGAACTTCCATTTTCTATCGATCACGCTGATGATTTATTGCATTGGTGCAGAAAAACAGGATTGTCCATTTCCGAAGTTGTTATGGAAAATGAACATGCTTGGCGACCTGACGAAAAAACTCATGAAGGTGTTTTGAATGTTTGGGAAGTGATGAAAAATTGCATTTACCGAGGGTGTCATATTGAAGGAATATTACCCGGTGGTTTAAATGTTCAACGCCGTGCTGCTGTACTCAATAAAAAATTACTAAAAGGGAAAACGTACAACAACCACACTGAGTGGGTTGAAGCAATACGTTCAGGAGGCAGTTCATTTAATTACATTCTTGATTGGGTAAGTTGTTTTGCACTTGCAGTTAACGAAGAAAATGCCTCATTCAGTAGGGTGGTGACGGCTCCAACCAATGGCGCTGCGGGAGTTATTCCTGCTGTTTTACAGTATTTTATTACTTTTTGTGATGGTTTTGAAGACAAAAAAATAATTCAGTTTTTACTTACCGCCTCTGAAATAGGAAGCATTTTCAAAAAAGGAGCAACACTATCTGCGGCAATGGGCGGTTGTCAGGCTGAAATTGGTGTTTCATCAGCTATGGCAGCAGCAGCGCTAACAGAATGCCTAGGAGGTAACGTACGTCAATGTTTGATGGCTGCTGAAATTGCCATGGAACATCATCTAGGTTTGACCTGTGATCCAGTTGCAGGTTTGGTTCAAGTTCCTTGTATTGAAAGGAATACAATGGGAGCAATAAAAGCAATTACAGCATCCCAATTAGCTCTTCAAAGTAATCCTGATAACGCAAGAGTTTCATTAGATACAGTAGTGAAAACCATGTGGCAAACTGCTTTGGATATGAATCATAAATACAAAGAAACTGCGGAAGGTGGGTTGGCAGCTCAAATACCTTTGGGATTGAGTGAATGTTAGGTTTTTTTTACAGAGCTTACCATTTATAGAGTTGGTTAATTAGTAAATTTATATTTTGGAAGACAGTTTTGAGCCTCCAAAATATAATTTACTTTATTAAAATAGATTCCATGAAACGTTATATAATATGTTATAATTTTTTATTACGTTGTATTTCATTATTTTGTTGGTTATTTATGGTTTAGGATAATAATTATATGGTTTAAAGTTTGGTAAAATGGTTTGAGGGTTTGTACCTTTGCACTCCCGCTTAATGAGATGGATGGTTTTTAAGAAAGTAGAGATTAGTTAATGATTGGATGTTTGAGGTTGTGATGAAAAAAGAAATATGATTTTAAATTTGTTAGTTT
>CAZNVQ010000060.1:0-6697 GCA_964576425.1 uncultured Flavipsychrobacter sp.
CTATTTGAACAAACGATAAAACATGAACATAAAAAAGTAAATTTGAACCAACAAAAAAAGAACGAATGAAATAGAACAAAATACAGTCTGGATGACTGACATAAAATATTGCGTTTAGCATTCTTGTAGCCGAAAACGACCAAATTTAAAAGCACAACAAGGACTTGATAAACGCTCACGCATAGCGTGGGCTTTATCTTTTCTGTTGTGTGGGACTTGGTCGTTCCTCGGCTACGGATTGGTAACTGTCCCACGCTGATTTTTTATACTAACTCTACTGCGGGGCAGAGTAGAACCAAACAAACTTCAATAAAAATGAAAAAGAAAAATTTACTTCTGACCGCAGTAGCAACTTTAGGATTGACTGCTTCAACAATGGCGCAAAATGTGCCGAATTATGTACCGACAAATGGTCTTGTTGGTTGGTGGCCGTTTAACGGAAACGCAAACGATGAAAGTGGGAATGGGAATAATGGAACGGTGAATGGGGCAACATTAACAAATGATAGGTTTGGAAATTCTAACGCATCTATCCAGTTTTTACAAAATCAATATATTGAAATTCAATCTCTATATCAAAATAATATCAGCGGTTATACAATATCAGCGTGGTTCAAAAAATCCCCAACTAATGCCAACACAGATGGTGCAATTGTGTCTGGCAGCTATCCTGGTCAAGCGCCAGGAGGACTGCGTTTAAATATGGGGACAATAAATAGATTTCAATGGCAAATAGAGGACTTCCCAGGGGTAAATGGCATCTTACAAAATGCACCAGGCGATAATAATAATTATTGTGACAATAATTGGCATTTAGTCGTTTCTACATTTACATCACCAAATGGATTGATTTCAGCCTCTGCATTTAAAATTTATATTGATGGTAGTTTGGTACAAACAATTTCTTGTAATGCCAATTGGCCTACAATTGATACAACAGCCTTTGCCCCAGTCAATAATGGTAATAGAAACACTATTATTGGAAATTGTGGGGGCAATTATTTCAATTTTTCGAATAGTTTCCTAGGTACACTCGACGACATCGGCATTTGGAACCGCGCTCTTACCCCACAAGAAATAACAAATTTATATAACGGTTGTCAATTAACAGTTAATACGCAGCCAAATAGCCAAACAATTAATATCAACAACAATACTAAATTTACAGTTAGTTCATCTGACCCAAGTGCAACTTACCAATGGCAAACCGACCTTGGTATTGGTTTTCAGAATTTGAATAGCGTTGGTCAATACAGCGGAACTACAAATGATACATTAACTGTTTCTAATGTGACGATGAGCAATAACAATCAACCATTCCGTTGCATTGTTTCTTCTGGTTCTTGCTCTGATACTTCAAATATTGCAGTTCTGACGGTGAACAACAATGTTGGTATCAATGAAACCAATCAAGGCAATTTGCTCTCTTTGTTTCCAAACCCTGCGCAAAGCATTATCAATGTAAAAACAGATTCAAAACTTATTGGGTGTGTTTATTCTATTTTGGATATCACTGGGCGTATTATACAAACCGGGAAAATTGCAACGGAAAATACAGAAATAAACTTGAATACTTTATCTGAAGGAACATATGTTTTAAAAATAAATGAGCAGTTGAATCAATCTTTTAGGATCATAAAAAATTAGTAATTATGATTTACAAAGACATTCAAGAAATTTATAAAAGAGAAATAAAAAAGGGATAAGCACTTGTGCCATAGCGGACGCGAAAAGAAAACTTGGTATCCTATTGGAGAAAGCTGAAACAAAGGCTATTAGAGGAAGGAAACGAAACCGTGACGAATTGTCACGGTTTGAAAATGTTGGCTGCTGATAGCAAGATGCGATTGACTGATGTTGCCGAGACGGAGCAGCAGAGCTCTTTAAACTATAGCTGGCACAAATAGCTGCTGAACGATTAGACGAAATGCAAGATCCAGAATTGAGCATAGACAGGGGATTGGAGCAATATGTAAAATTGAGTTATTCAGAAAACTGGAATAACCAAAGATTGAAAAGTATTGAAATCAGAAAAGAACTTACTGATGAATGGAAAAAGAGAGGTTTAAAAGAGGGTGTTCAATTTGCTACTTTCAGTCATGATGAATGCTATTCGTTCACTAATATAAGCTATCCAATTCATCAACCTTTTCAATAAAAAAAACGCCACACTCTTTCAAATGTGGCGTTTTCAAATAACAAATGCTGAATCTTAATTATCGTTGTTTATATTTTCAAAAGAAACACTCATTGTAAGATTGCTTCTGTTTTCTTGTGCTTCTTTGGCGGCTTTCACAAAAGCTACAAACAATGGATGAGGGTTTTCCACCGTGCTCTTGTACTCAGGATGAAACTGAACACCAACAAAGAAGGGATGCTCAGGAATTTCAACTATTTCAACCAACCCTGTTTGTGGATTTTTACCTACAGGTTTCATGCCCGCAGCCGCAAATTGTTCTAAATAGTCGTTGTTGAATTCATAACGATGACGATGACGTTCATTGATATGCGTTGAACCATAAATACTTGCTGCCTTCGAGTCGCTTGTCAATTCACAATCATAGGTACCCAAGCGCATTGTTCCTCCCATTTGCGTGATGTTTTTCTGATCTTCCATCATGCAAATAATTCCTTGATTGGTGTCCGAATTCATTTCAGTGGAATGAGCATTTTTCAAACCTAGAACATTACGACCAAATTCCACACAAGCCATCTGCATTCCTAAACAAATACCAAAAAACGGAATTTTATTTTCACGAGCATATCGAATGGCATCAATCTTTCCTTCGATACCACGACTTCCAAATCCAGGCGCAACAAGTACTGCATCCAAATGTTGCATTTTTTCTGCAGCGTTCTCCGTTGTCAAATATTCTGAGTGGATGTTTTTCACTTCCACTTTACATTCGTTCATGGCACCCGCATGTATGAATGCTTCTAAAATAGATTTATACGCATCTTGAAGCTCAACATATTTACCAATTAATCCGATAGTGACTTTCGATTTTGGATAACGAAGTTTGTTTAAAAACTCTTTCCATTTATTAAGTTCAGGCTCTTGACCCAAAGGCAATCCAAGCTTTTTGAGGCTGATGACATCGAGCTTTTCGCGCATCATTTCCAATGGAACAGAATAGATGGTGTCAGCATCTAAAGCTTCGATAACGGCATCTTGAGTGACGTTACAGAAAAGAGCAATTTTTCTTTTCAGTTCATTATATAAAGGTTCTTCGGTACGACAAACTAAGATGTCTGGAGTCAATCCGTTTTCACTCATGAGCTTCACAGAATGCTGTGTAGGTTTGGTTTTCAATTCTTTTGCTGCACGCAAATAAGGAATTAAAGTGAGGTGAACGACCAAACAATTTTCATCTCCTAATTCCCATTTCAACTGACGAACAGCCTCAATGTAGGGTAAAGATTCGATGTCGCCGACAGTGCCACCAAGTTCAGTTATGATAATATCAAACTGTTTGTTTTGACCCAAAAGCGTCATTCTGCGTTTGATTTCATCCGTGATGTGCGGAATGACCTGAACGGTTTTACCTAAATAAGCGCCTTCTCTTTCTTTGTTGATGACGTATTGATAAATTCGTCCCGTAGTGACGTTGTTTGCTTGAGACGTAAATGTGTTTAAGAAACGTTCGTAGTGACCAAGATCAAGGTCAGTTTCAGCGCCATCTTCTGTAACGTAGCATTCTCCATGTTCGTAGGGATTTAATGTTCCCGGGTCAACATTGATGTAAGGGTCAAATTTTTGAATGGTTGTTCTAAAACCACGGGCTTGCAACAACTTGGCTAACGAAGCCGCAATAATTCCCTTTCCAAGAGAAGAAGTAACACCACCGGTTACAAAAATATATTTGGTCATAACGCTCCTTTAAAAAGACCGGTGCGCAGCTGATTAATTACAATAAAAATTTTGGGGATATGTAGCTGAAGCGGTCATGTAAAGATAGAATCTTTGCTTAAAAATTGGGTATAGTTCGTCTGCAAAATAATTTCAAATCAAAGAAATTTAAGTTGATTAATCTTTACACAACCGCATCCACAAAGGGTTTAAGCCAATCGACATTTTATATTGTTCCAACATATATTTTATTATATCAGTTGTTGTCACAATGCCCACCAACTTATTGATTTCCACCACTGGAAGGCAATGATAATCAGCAACTACAAACATTTCAGCAGTTTCTTTAATCGTCTCGTACCACAGGCAAATGACGTAGTTTATGTTTTCTAATAAGATTTAAAGCGTCAAATAATTCATCGGTTTCATTGATGGTGTGCAAATGAGTGGTCATAATATGACTCACAGTTTCTTTTCTTTTCATGAGTGTTTTTTTAACTTTTCAAAAGAAAAATATTTCAAGCAACATTTCGATGATAAGAATCAGCCTAAAAGCCTTGAAAAATCAGTATTTCACAACTTTTTGGTATTATATTAATCATTAAAGCTATAAAAGAGTATGGGTGGATTTTAATTTTATCTTTGCCTAAATTTTTTGCTATGCAATTTAATAAGAGTGGTATTTTAGATAGCCAACTCGTTAATTTATATAAAGAGCTAGTACGCCCTAGAATGATTGAAGAAAAAATGTTGATTTTACTTCGTCAGGGCAAAATTAGTAAATGGTTTAGTGGCATTGGACAAGAAGCAATTTCTATAGGTGCTACGATGGCATTGGATAATGATGAATATATAATGCCATTACACAGAAATTTAGGGGTTTTTACAGCTCGAAAAATGCCTTTCGATAAGTTGTTCATGCAATGGCAAGGAAGAAAAGAAGGATTTTCAAAAGGTCGGGAACGTTCTTTTCACTTTGGCGCTAATGAGTACCATATCTGTGGCATGATTTCACATCTTGGTCCACAATTGGCTTTGGCAGAAGGCGTAGCACTCGCTCATAAATTAAGAAAAGAAAATAAGGTTTCCTTAGCTTTTTCAGGTGATGGTGGCACAAGTGAAGGTGATTTTCATGAAGCGCTGAATGTGGCTGCTGTGTGGGGTTTGCCTGTAATTTTTGTAATTGAAAATAATGGTTACGGACTGAGCACACCTGTAAATGAACAATTTGTTTGCAAGCAATTAGCGGACAGAGCGTTGGGCTATGGAATGCGTGGAATTACGATTGATGGTAACAATATATTAGAAGTTTATAAAACCATTTCAGAAGCAAGAGAATACTGTATTAAAGAACAAAAACCAATCTTAGTGGAATGCATGACTTTCAGAATGCGTGGTCATGAAGAAGCAAGTGGTGTTAAATATGTTCCTAAAGAATTGTTTGAAGAATGGGCTAAAAAAGACCCAGTTGCGAATTATGAGGAATTCCTTGTTCGAGAAGGATTGCTTAATGATGTCAAGATTGAAGAAATAAAAAACGAAATCCAAAAAGATATTGAAAATGGCTTAGCTATTGGTTTTGAGGCACAACCAATTGCACCAAACACGGAAGAAGAAATTGCTGATGTATATGCTCCAAGCGCTGTAGGCACTTCATTTGTTAGTCCTGCTTCACCAAGAACAGAAAAGAAATTTATTCAAGCAGTTAGCGATGCTTTGCGTCAGTGTATGGAGAAGTATGACAACTTTGTTTTGATGGGTCAAGACATTGCTGAATATGGTGGAGCATTTAAAGTAACTGAAGGCTTTGTGCAACAATTTGGCAAAGAGCGTGTTCGCAATACGCCTTTGTGTGAAAGTGCGATTGTTGGAACAGCGTTAGGACTTTCTATCAAAGGTTTCAAAAGCATGATGGAAATGCAATTTGCAGATTTCGTTACGGTTGGCTTCAATCAAATCATCAACAACTTGGCTAAAATCCATTACCGTTGGGGACAAAATGCAGATGTTGTGGTGAGAATGCCAACTGGCGGCGGTGTTGGTGCAGGTCCTTTTCACTCACAATGCAATGAAGCTTGGTTTACCCACACGCCTGGGTTGAAAGTTGTTTATCCTTCTACAGCAGAAGATGCAAAAGGACTTTTAATTGCTGCTATTGAAGATCCGAATCCAGTTATGTTTTTTGAACACAAAGCTTTGTATAGAAGCGTAAGTGGAATGGTTCCAGATGAATATTATACCATTGAAATTGGAAAAGCTAGAACAGTTCAAACAGGTAGCGATTTAAGCATCGTCACCTATGGTGCTGGCGTGCATTGGGCAATGGATTATGCCAAACAACATCCTGAAATATCGATTGAAATTTTAGACCTCAGAACATTATTGCCACTTGATTATGAAGCGATTACACAAACGGTGAAAAATACAGGTAAAGTGTTGTTGTTGCACGAAGACACATTGATTGGTGGAATTGGAGGCGAATTATCAGCTTGGATTTCAGAACATTGTTTTGAATATCTAGATGCGCCAATTCTACGTTGCGCAAGTTTGGACACTCCAGTTCCTTTTGCAATTGAGTTAGAACAGAATTTTATGGCAAAAGCAAGACTTCACGAAACAGTTCAAAAATTAGTACAGTTTTAAAGGAATTATCATGAAAAACAAGTTGTTTTCTACAAAGCAATCATTGCTTTTTTTGTTGGTAGCGTCACTGTTAGTTGCTTGTGGCGAAGAGCAAGAATCTAAAAATAGAGGCGCTATCGTGATGAATGATCCTGCAACTATTGTTACAGAGACCGACAAAAAATACTTGACGGATTTTGTAGAAGACATTCATTTGAAAGAAGT
>CAZNVQ010000060.1:6797-13399 GCA_964576425.1 uncultured Flavipsychrobacter sp.
CAACAACCAGAAAAAAAAGGAGCTGCTTCTTATCAAGTGGTTAAAGGAAATTTGACTGCCAACACAAAAATGCAAGTGACTGGTTCAGCCAAAGATTTGAAGATTGAGATGAGGTATATTTCAACAGTTCTTTTCGAAAACGAATGGGGCAATTTCCAAATCTCATCTCTTGGCAAAACTTCAGATTGGTCGGAGTTGAAAGGCACAAACGGCAATTTCACTTTAAAAATGCTTCAAGCTAATAGTATTGAAACAAAAAAAACCAACCCAACTCAAATTCGTCAAGCACTTACAAAAGCAATTTCTAGAAAACGATTGAGCAAGGCTCAAAAACAACAATTTGAAAAACTCAAAGATAGAATTCATAGCGTGCAGCAAGAACCGTTGAAAGTTGCCGTAAGAAGTGTGATGTGGAAAATTCAGTTCAATGATGAAAAAGGAAAACCTAAAGTGAAACAATTAAGGTTAGATTTACCGATTTAAAATAAAAACCCTCACAAATGCATGAGAGTTTTTTTATTTAAATTATTCAATTACTGCTATACATTTCAATTCAATAGCAATGGCAGAGGGCAAAGAGTTTACACTTACCGTTGTCCGACAAGGTTGGTTATCTTTGAAATATTCTGCATATATTCTGTTGTAAATATGAAAATCTCTTTTCATGTCTGTTAAAAAAACAGTTACGTCCACCAATTGCGGCCAGGAACTTCCTGACTCTTCCAAAACAGTTTTTACATTTTTAAAAACACTATGACATTGAGCTTCGAAGTCGAAACTTTTAAACTGTCCATGTTTATCAAGTTCTAAACCTGGAATGGCATCTGTTTCCGGCACTCGTGGACCAATACCTGAAAGGAATAATAAATTACCCACTCGACGTGCATGAGGATAAAGTCCCATTGGTTTTGGCGCTTTCGAAACATCTATTTTTTCGGACATCTATTGTAATTTTTTATGCAAAATAATGATTCGCTAAAATATTCCACCTCATCAACGAATTTATACTTCTTAAGGATGATATTTTAAAACTAATTTTGCCACTCAAATATTCATATCATGAAACTTGTAACTTATAAAAATCAAGGAAAAGAGCAATTGGCTTTTCTAGTTGCCAACCAACTTTTTAATACCAACGAAGCTAACGCTGAATTACCTTCTACAATGATGGAATTGTTGCAAGAATGGGAAAAATTATCACCCATTGCACAACAAACAAATGAAGCCATACAATCAGGAACTTTATCTATGAAACCAAACGCTTCTTTTTCAAAGGAAGAAATTTTGGCTCCTATTCCTCGTCCAACTTCTTGTCGTGATGGCTATGCTTTTCGTCAACATGTTGCTGCAGCTCGTAGAAACAGAAAAGTGGACATGATTGCAGAATTCGACCAATATCCCATTTTCTATTTCACCAATCATTTGGCAGTGCAAGGACCAGGTTCAATTGAATGTATGCCCGACCATTTTCAAAAATTAGATTTCGAATTAGAAGCGGCAATCGTGATTGGTAAAAAAGGTAGAAATATCAAAGCGGCAGAAGCAGATCAATACATTGCAGGCTATATGATTATGAACGACATGAGCGCACGCACATTACAAATGGAAGAAATGCTGCTCAATCTTGGTCCTGCAAAAGGAAAAGATTTTTCTACTGTGATTGGTCCAATGCTGGTAACACCTGATGAGTTAGAGCCATTCAAAATTCCAGCTAAGCCAAATCATGAAGGCAACAATTACAATCTAAAAATGAAATGTTGGGTAAATGGAATTGAAGTGAGTACGGGCAATGTAGGTGATATGGATTGGACATTTGCAGAAATTATTGAACGTTGTTCTTATGGTGTTGATATTTATCCTGGCGAGGTAATTGGAAGTGGTACCGTAGGGACAGGTTGTTTCCTAGAACTCAATGGCACAGGTTTATTGAACGATCCTAATTATAAAGTTCAATGGTTGCAACCTGGTGATGTTGTTGAAATGGAGATTGATGGGTTAGGAAGATTAAGTAACACCATTGTGGCAACGCCAACAGATTGGAGTTTATTAAAAATTAAGAAAGCAACTGTTTAAAATAATTTTTAGAAGTTATGGATCAAATAATAGGTGTTGTTGGTTCTGGAGCAATGGGCTCTGGCATTGCACAAGTAGCTGCGATGGCAGGTCATAAAGTAGTGCTTTTTGATAAAAACCAAACCGCTCTAGATAATGCTCAAAAGCAATTGCAACAAACACTTCAAAAACTCGAAGAAAAAGGAAAAATTGAACAAGCAGCAATCATTTTCAATAGATTTGAATTTGCACAAGATATTCAATCGTTTGCTTCATGTTCTTTGGTTATCGAAGCCATTGTTGAAAATTTGGAAGTGAAAAAAGCTGTTTTTTCATCCATTGAAAAAGTAGTGAAAGAAGATTGTATTTTAGCTACAAACACCTCTTCACTTTCCGTAACTTCAATTGCAGCAGCTTGTCAGAAGCCCGATAGATTTATTGGTTTGCATTTCTTCAATCCTGCTCCGCTCATGGCTTTAGTAGAAGTTATTCCAGCCATTCAAACTGATGAAAGTATTACACAATTTGCTAAGCAGTTGATGGAAAATTGGGGGAAAATCGCTGTGCTTACTAAAGATACACCTGGTTTTATTGTCAATAGAATTGCCCGTCCATTTTACGGTGAAGCCATTAGAATTTATGAAGAAGGCATTGCTGACATGGCAACAATTGATTGGGCAATGACTGAAATTGGCAAATTCAAAATGGGACCATTTACTTTGATGGATTACATTGGTCATGATGTGAATTATGTTGTAACTGAAACTGTATTTCAATCCTTTTTTTATGATCCAAGATACAAGCCTTCTTTTTCTCAAAAGAGATTGTTGGAAGCTGGTTGGTTAGGAAGAAAATCAGGAAGAGGATTTTATAATTACGCTCAAAACGCAACACAAACTGAGCCAAACAAAGATGAAGTACTAGGACAAAGAATTTTTGAACGAATTTTAGTGATGCTCATTAATGAAGCCATGGAAGCTTTGCATCTTAATGTTGCTTCAGCTAAGGATTTGGATATTGCAATGACCAAAGGTGTGAATTATCCAAAAGGATTGTTGCAATGGTGCGATGAGATAGGTGCAAGAAATGTCTTGGATAAATTAGATGCATTATACAATTTATATCACGAAGACCGATATCGAGCAAGCGTTTTGCTACGCTTATTGGCTAAGTAAGAAGTAAAAGCCGACTTTAAATTAAAAAGTCGGCTTTCATTTTTACTAGAAATTTTCTTTACAAGATTTTCCTTTGAATAAGTAAAACTGAACTCTATCTGGTGTGTAATCAAACAGATATTCACACAGTAAATTAGTGTATGATGTTTGGTAGTTTGTTTGCTTTCCTTTCTTTTTAACGACCACTTTTTTCGGCATTATCCATGCATAAGCATTAAGCTCTCTAAGTATAAGTGGTTGAAGATCTAAAATTAAGAAAGATGATTTTTTTGTAGTGATTGTTTGTTGTTTTTGAAGCGAATCTGCATCAACAAATTTTATTCTAACATGCAAAATCGAATCGGTATAATCAGCTATAAATGGCTGTTGTTGAACGAATAAAAACTGTTCATTGTTACTTTTTATTATCATTTCAGGATGGTCTGATATAAATTCATGTATCGACTTCTGATAACATTCTACAATAGTTAACTTAGGACGAAGAATGGGTTGTTGTGCTATTACTTGGATTGAAAATAAGCACAATAATATTGTTAAATAACGCATGAGATTTGAAGTATGAAATTCAAATATACGGCTGTAAGAATTGAGAATAATCACTTACATTTATTTCATGATTAGCTATTGGGAACAACAAAGTTTTTTACACTATGACCACATTATTATTGGTTCAGGAATTGTTGGATTGAGCACAGCCATAGAGTTAAAATCTGTTTTCCCTAAGCACAGCATTTTGATTTTAGAAAGAGGATTACTTCCAACTGGTGCTAGTTCTCGAAACGCTGGTTTTGCTTGTATGGGCAGTGTCACGGAACTTCTTGATGACATGAAAAACAGTGCTGAAGAAGATGTGGTTGCTTTATTTGCTCAAAGAAAAAATGGTTTGCTACGACTTAGGAACAGACTTGGCGATAATGCTATTGATTATAAAGAAGAAGGGAGTTTTGAATTGATTGACCAATCGAACATTGTAGTGTTAGAATCAATCGAATATTTGAATAAACTACTAGCTCCGGTAACTGGAAAAGATGCATTTCAATTAGCTTCAGATAAAATTGACACTTTTGGTTTTAATAAAAATAATGTAGCACAACTTATACAAAACAATCTTGAAGGTAGTTTGGATACAGGAAAAATGTTGCGTGCTTTAATTCGATTGGCTCTTTCTCTTGACATTGAAATCAAAACTGGCGCAACTGTAACTTCTTTTGAAGAGAAAAATAATAGCGTTACTGTTTTATTAGCTGATGCTTTCAGAAATTCAGAAATTAGTTTGTCTTGTCAATCGCTTGTATTGTGCACCAATGCTTTCACCAAAGAACTTTTACCAGATGTTGATGTTCGTCCAGGAAGAGGTCAGGTGTTAATAACAAAACCAATAGGACATTTACCATTCAAAGGTATTTTTCATTTAGAAGAAGGTTATTACTATTTCAGAACAATTGAAAACAGGGTGCTTTTTGGTGGTGGTAGAAATTTAGATTTCGACAAAGAAGCAACCACTTCTTTTGATTTAAATATGGACATACAAAATGTTTTAGATGAAAAACTTCGCACGATAATTTTACCCAACATCAAATTCGAAATTGATATGCGATGGACAGGAATTATGGCTTTTGGACCAACGAAACAACCCATAGTGAAAGCCTTCTCAGATAGGGTTTTTGGTGCTTTCAGAATGGGTGGAATGGGCGTTGCTTTGGGTAGTGAAGTTGCGTTTAAAATTGGAACATTAGTCAAAGAAAAGCTTAATTAAACTCTTGTAATTTTTTTACTACTTCACCAATAGGCAAACCCATTACATTGTAGTAATCACCATTTATTTTCTCAATGCCCAACATGCCAATCCATTCTTGAATTGCATAGGCTCCTGCTTTATCAAATGGTTTATAGTTTTTAACATAGTGTTCAATTTGAGTTATAGTCATTGGTCTAAAATGCACTTCTGTGGTCACTGAAAAGCTAACTTTTTTAGTAGCACTTTGTATACAAACGCCAGTTACTACTTGATGAATTCTACCTTGAAGATTTTGTAACATTTCAATAGCATGCTTTTCGTCATTAGGTTTGCCCAAAATTTGATGATCCAAAAGAACAACCGTATCAGCTGCGATGATGATGGCATCTTGAGCATGCGCAACAATCGCGTTTGCTTTTTTTTGAGCTAAAAATTCAGGTACTAATTCACCAGGCATTCCATGAGGATTGGTTTCATCAACATCGGCAATAATGATGTTAAAAGGAATTTCAGCAGCTTCTAATAATTGTTTTCTTCTTGGAGATTGAGAAGCTAAGATTATTTTATGCATGAGTTCGAATATAATAAATAAGCAGGGAACCAACTCCTGTGACCATAATCCATTTCAACCAACGGCTTGCTTGTCCATAATGCTTGCTAGTAGCTTGTTTGGGCAAGTTGATTAACCAGAAAATTAAAGGAATAATTATGAATACAGAAAGGTAAATACCCATTAACCAATTCTGCCTTTGATAGAGAACAAAATTGATGATGGTTAAAGGAATTAATGCAGTTAGTGTTAAACCGATGGAAAAATGTACTGATTTTTGAAGCCCCCAAACAATCGGCATGGTCATACAACCTTCTGCTTCATCTCCCTTAAAATCTTCCATATCTTTCACAATTTCACGAACCCAATTCAGCACAAATGCGAAATAAGCATACACAATCAACACCCAAACTGGATTTGGTAAATACCGTTCGTTGTGGAATGGAATGAAGCCGTTAAAATTCACCAAAGGATGAAGTGCATTTTCATAAATGACAAATTCAAGAATAGTCAATGCTGTTAAAAAAGATACAATAAGATTGCCGTTTAAAAATTGTCTTTTAAAATGAGTGGAATAAAACCAAAGCAAGACTGAGCTTATTATTTGGAGTATTGCAAAGCTTAAGTGACCTGATTTTTTTGCAACAAAAGAAGCCATTAAAACAGCAATTACATTCAAGATAGTATGAATGATGATGGCTTGTTTTCTAGGAATGAATTTTTCTAAAACCATCTTTTCTGGATGATTAATGTTATCAATTTTCACATCGAAATAATCATTGATAACATATCCAGCACCTGCAATGAGAATGGTGGAAAAACTCAATAAAAGAAAAGAAAAAAAATCAAGTGAAAAACCAACTTTTGAAATGGTTTGAATAGGTTGAATGACACACCACCAAATCAAAAGTTGGGTGAAAAATATGATGAGCAAATTGTTCCATCTTGCTAATTGTAGCCAAGATAAAATGGATTTTTTCATGTTCTATTGAGACAATAATTCTGCTATTGTTCGGCAAATGGCGAAGTCCATGTTGAAGGACTAATTCTCCATTGTTGGAGCAGTTCTTGGTGTTCGGCTTTCACG
>CAZNVQ010000060.1:13409-15131 GCA_964576425.1 uncultured Flavipsychrobacter sp.
GATTCCCATTTCTTCAGCCACTTCCATCAATGCACCATAATTACTGATGGTGTGAAGTGGAACATTTGCTGCTTCCATGGCCTCATCTGCAACAGGGAATCCGTAGGTAAACAATGCACACATGCCTAGCACTTCGGCACCTTGTTCTTTTAAAACGTTCACAACTTGAAGGCTACTTTTGCCTGTTGAAACCAAATCTTCGATAACTACAACTTTTTGCCCCGGTTGCAAAACACCCTCAATTTGATTGCCCATGCCATGTTCTTTTGGCTTTGAACGAACATATATAAAAGGTAATTTCAATAAATCAGCAGCCATCACACCATGAGCGATTCCTGCAGTTGCAACTCCTGCAATGACATCTGCATCAGGGAAATGCTCTAAAACCATATTTGCCAATTCACTTTTCACAAAATCTCGTACGTAAGGAAAAGATAATACTTTACGATTATCACAATATACAGGAGATTTCCAACCCGAAGCCCAAACAAATGGCTTTTGTAGGTTGACTTGCAATGCTTTAATTTGCAATAGTTTTTCAGCGAAATGTTTTTGCGTACTCATAGTGCCCAAACCTACGCTAATTAAGTAAGTTTTACAAAAAGGACAATGCTATGTTTTTCGCACAAAAAATATATTACAACAATAAACCTTTGGTAATCACCAATGACAAGGCGAACTATATAAAGCATAATAGTATAGCACAAGGTTATTTAGATTTCACAGGTGCTTTTCCTCGTCATTTCAGATTGGCTTTTGAGCATCTTTCAAAAATTACAAGTTTAGGTGTAATCATCGAGGACCTTTCTGTAAAAGCACTTTGGGACGAATTGTATGAACTTTTTGAACCAATTGATGCTGCAGGAGGCGTTGTTTACAATGAGAGCAATGATATATTAATGATTTTTAGACGTGGAAAATGGGATTTACCAAAAGGTAAATGTGATGAAAATGAAAATATAGAAAATTGTGCAATAAGAGAAGTTTCAGAAGAAACAGGTTTGAATAATTTGGAGATGCTTGATAAAATTGGTGATACTTTTCATGTGTATCAACAAGATAAAAAAAATTGGTTGAAAAGAACAGCTTGGTATCGAATGAAAGGCAGTGTTTCTGAACCATTGATTCCTCAAGCAGAAGAAAATATTTTGAAAGCTCGTTGGGTGAAACATTCTGAACTACCAAGCATTACACTCAAAACCTACGAAGCGATTAAAGAAGTACTTCGATTAGCTGAAATAAAATAATAATAAAATATAATGTGATTAAAGTAGATGGTAAAATAAGCTGAAATTATTTGTAGGCTTGTGCTTCGAAGTGGTCAATTGAAATCAATTTCAATTGACCACTTTTTGTTTATGAAGAAACTTAAAAAATACCCGATTTGTGAGGTTTTAAAATGGGGTTATAAAAAATATCAAACTGAAATTCCTATTAAGAAGTCAGCAGTTAGTAAGTAACCTTTGTAGCAAAACTGAAAAGAAAATAAAACATCATATTTGCATTAAAGCCTTACGGATATTTATATAATTTAATTGTTACTTAATATAATATTACCATTTATTATTCTTCCTGATAAATTTGCCTTATAAAAATAAACTCCTGGTAAGCAATCCTCTAAAATTAATGTAGTTTTTGTATTCATGGGTGAAATAGTAATTATTTCTCTTCCTAAATTATCAAAAATAACAATATTATTTATATTTAATGAAGAATTAAATG
>CAZNVQ010000061.1:0-14751 GCA_964576425.1 uncultured Flavipsychrobacter sp.
CCTAAAATATTTAGCTCCAATCATTTGAATAATTTCTCTATATCCCTAAAACAAGCTTGTCTTATCCTTGTAAACAAAATTTTGTGCGCTTTGGGTGCAGCCCTAAAATAATTTAACAAACAGTGTTTTTAATTGACTGAATATTGACTTAACTTATTTGTATTTATCCCTTTGTTTAATCAACTGTAAAAATTATGAAATGTCATTTAATTAAAACTAATAACAATCATTATATTATGAGATTTCAAATTGAGTTTTTGACCGATAAATTGTAGGTTTGTAGCCTAATTTTTACTTCGTTTATGAATTTTCAACTTACTGAAGAACAACTTGCCGTTCAGATGGCAGCAAGGGATTTTGCTAAAAATGAATTGCTTCCTGGCGTAATCGAAAGAGATGAACACGCTAAATTCCCAGCGGAACAAATTAAAAAATTGGGCGAATTAGGGTTTATGGGTATGATGGTTGACCCTAAGTACGGTGGTTCGGGAATGGATTCCATTAGCTATGTGCTTGCAATGGAAGAGATTTCAAAAGTGGATGCTTCAGCTTCTGTTTGCATGAGTGTTAACAACTCACTCGTTTGTTGGGGATTAGAAACATATGGTAACGAGGATCAAAAACAAAAATATTTAACTCGCTTAGCAACAGGTCAAAGCATCGGTGCTTTTTTATTAAGCGAACCTGAAGCTGGCTCTGATGCCACATCACAGCGCACAACTGCCGAAGACAAAGGGGATCATTATATTCTTAATGGAACTAAAAACTGGATTACCAATGGTAGTTCTGCAGATTATTACCTAGTGATTGCTCACACTTCTCCAGAAAAAAAACATAGAGGTATCAATGCCTTCATTGTAGAAAAAAACTGGCCGGGTGTAACCGTTGGTGCAAAAGAAAATAAAATGGGTATTCGTGGTAGCGACACTCATAGCATCATGTTTCAAGATGTTAAAGTACCGGTTGAAAACAGAATTGGTGAAGATGGATTTGGTTTCACATTTGCCATGAAAACACTTGCTGGTGGAAGAATAGGAATTGCTGCTCAAGCACTTGGTATTGCAAGCGGAGCTTACGAATTAGCATTGAAATATTCGAAAGAAAGAAAAGCATTTGGCACTGAAATCATGAACCACCAAGCCATTGCATTCAAACTTGCTGATATGGCAACTGCCATCGAAGGGGCAAGATTGATGTGCTTGAAAGCTGCTTGGACAAAAGACCAAGGTCTTGATTACACGCTTTCTGCATCTATGGCTAAATTATATGCTTCTGAAATTGCACAGTGGGTGACTAGTGAAGCTGTTCAGATTCATGGTGGTTATGGGTATGTAAAAGAATTCCATGTTGAACGATTGATGAGAGATGCTAAAATCACTCAGATTTATGAAGGAACTACTGAAGTACAAAAAATTGTAATTAGCAGAACAATTTTGAAAGACTAAAGCAACATCTTTTTTATAAATACAAAGAGCTTGATTTTTTTTTCAAGCTCTTTTTTTGTCTTCTAATTCGTAACAAAATAAAATGGGCTAACACGCTGTGTTAGCCCATTTCAATATAAATAAAGCAGTTAAAAATTATTGAATGATTGCTTTTGCAACTCCGTATTCATTGCCATTAACAACACGAACGATATACATTCCTGAAGGCAAGAATGAAGGCGTCATTGCCACACGATTTGTACCAATAATAGTTTGAACTTCTTTGCGGTAAATCATACGACCATTTAAGTCATAGATTTCAGTAGCAACGATTGCTGCCTTATCCATAACAAATCCTATATTGATGTTTGTTGCACTTGATGCACCCAAAACAGAAACTGGCATTTGATTATTTCCTTTAACAGATAAAATGCTAGTAGTGCTAGTTACCACAACACTATCAATGCGCCATTGTCCACAATCAGCCGCAGCAGCAGTACAGTTGTATTTGAAAGCAACATAAGTTGGATTGCCCACCATCAAAGGAGCAGAAAAGTTTGTCCAAACAGCTGTATCAAGACTATTGAAATTTATATTCAGATTAGTCCAAGTTGCTGTGTTTGGATTTCCAGCACCAGAATAGTTTGTTGAATACAATACACTAACGTTATTGATTAAATTAAATCTTCTTTGAGCGCGGAAGAAAAGTGTTGGATTTGTTGATGCACTTAAATCAATGCCTGGAGTGATTAACCAATCTTCATTATCATTATTTAAAGTAGCTGCAAAACCGTTCATTTGAACATATTTATTAGGATTAACACCACCTGAACAACCCCATTGTTGGTTAGCACCAACCACATTTTCACGAGTCCAACCTACAGGCAAATTGTTAGTTGCACAAGCAGCATCGAAAGTCTCGTTGATTGTAGTTGGAGGAATTGGAGGAGTACTGAAGTTCCAAGTAGTTGCGTCGTAGATGCCATAAGATTTGTAGCCCGCAGTATCAAATGCTGTAGAATCAAAATTCACATGATATGATTTACCTAAAGCTAAAATTACACCACTAACACTTACTGTATCGTTTGTTACAACAACTGCAGCGTTATTTACATCAAGAGGCAAGTTTGTTCCGTCAGTATCGTTGTATAAGTACAAATTACCGGTACCTTTTGTCACGTGACGGTCGAAAGCCATTTTCAATACTGAAGTGTTCACAGGAACATTCATTGAATTGTCCGCTGGAGACATATAAACTACATTTGGACGGTAATTTGGAGTTGGAGGTGTGCTTGTTGAAAATGTCATGGAAAGATCATCAACAGAATTACCATCATCACTTCCAGCTGAATTTTTATCAAAAAATCTTAAAGTAATGCTTGAACCGCTTGGAATATTAACAATAAATGAATCTGTACGATTTGCAGAAATTGTATTTCCATCAATTGAGTTTCCAGCAGTAGAAGTTGAAACTGTTTGGATTGAAGTTAAAGCTAAACTTGGAACTTCTGTCCAATTGGTAAAAAGAGTGTCAGTTAAATCATTAGTCAAACTGTAATAAAATTTAGTTGAATCGATGTTTGTAGATGAAGTGTCACCAATTCTCCATTGCTCTTGTTTAAAACTTATATATATTTTATTTATGGTTGTACCTGTGTTGTTAATGAATTTTGCTCCAAAATTCACCTTAGGGACTGAACCGGAACACAAAGTTCCTAAAGCTCTGTCTGTTGAACCAGCGCTACCAAAACTGTATGTGTCTCCATTATTTGCAGAACCCGTTCCTGCTCTATAAGTTGTATTTGATTGCGTACCACCATATTCAAATATAGACCAACCATTAGGTAAATTGGTTAAATTTGTACCAGAAGTATCAAGGCTGTTGAAATTCTGATTATAAGTCAAATTTGAACCAGTGATGGAAATTTGAGCCATCATTGCTTGACTAAACGCTAAACTTGAAATAAGTAATAACAACTTTTTCATATATCTATTTGATGTTTAACTGCAAATTTCATGTATTTTTTTTACATAACCATAGAAAATCATTAAGTATCTATTAAATATTAAAAAAATGCCCCCAAATAAATTGGGGGCAGGTATAATTTCAAATGAAAATAAATTATTGCACATCATTGATGTTTCGCATTTTCAATTCTTTAGTGGTGTTGAATGGCGTTACAATTGAAGTAACAGTCGCTTGCCCTGCCCAAACATTTGTTCCTGCAAAAGAAGCTGAAGATGCAGTGTAAAGAATGATATTTCCTGTTGAACCATCAGTCATTGTTTTATTGCCGCTGAATGTTCCTCCTGCTGTAATTTCAGCGTTTTCTACAACAACTAGTGTCGATTCATAATCATAAAAATTGTTGTTTATTTCTGCGATGGTCAACAACTTTGGAACTACGGTTTTGCCACTTGCTACTTTGATGATAGAAGAGGTTGTAATACCAGTAATTTCAAGCGCACCTTTATAAAGTAATAGTGAAGCACCACTAGCATCTAAAACAAGTGAATCGCCTAATTTATAATTACCTCCGCTTAAATAAAGCATAATCCCTTTACCACTTCCATCTTGTAAGATAAAATTGCTAGTTCCAGCATTTCCATTATCCACATCAGAAATAACCGTTCCCGCGAACATTGTTGCGGGCAAAGTGATTGTACCCGAACCAGGATACATTTTACGCAAGCTGTCGATTGTGATGATTGGAATATTTGCACCGCATCTTTCACTGTAAAATTTCAAATCATTGGTATCTCTAATTACTAGCTGAGGAGTGTTGTTATAAACAGTATAAATAGCGGTTAAAGTTCCTTTCCCTTTTGGTAGTTTATAAGATTGAAAATTAGCATAACCACTTGATCGAATAATCAATTTGTTTTTAGAACAATCTTCTACAGTAATACTTGTTCCAGAAGAAATTGTTGGTGATTGAGCATATGTTTTACTAGTGTCGCCTGCAGAAATTTGAATGCTATCAATAGTTACTAAACGATTAATCATGCTATAATTAACTGTTGACAACATTGATAAATCTGAAAAATGATTGTCAGGTAAAGCATTACCAATATTTGCTTTAACTATTGCGCTATCTGCTTTTGCTGGAGAAATGTTACTCATGCTTCCAGAAAAATCTGGAGTAGCACCAATTTGAGGAAGCTTTGCATAATAGCCAAAATATAATCCTTGTAATTTAACATATACTTTACGTCCAACAGGGTATTTATTGTACAAACTGTTACCATCAATCAAAAGATGAATGGCACCTGTAGAATCTTCAATGACAATTTGTTTGTAAAAATTTCCTGAACGGTCGTCAGCAGTTACAATACCATAAATTGTCCAATTGGAGTCAATTCTTTTAGCTTCGCCTGAAGTTGCCATCAATATTTTCAAGCTATCGATGCGCATATTTACTGGAAGATTAGGGTCGTATCCTGACATATCAGGAGGTGCGTCAAATGTGTTTTTCAAACAAGAAGACAAAGACAAAATTGTCCCAATAAAAAAAGCGGCAATTAATAATTTATAATTTTTCATAACTATGAATTCGTTGATTGTTTTTTTAATGAATTAGAATTTAATAGAGAGATTGATAAAGAAGTTTCTACCAAAAGCATAGAAATATTTTGGACCATACTTGTTTGCAAAACCATTTGAATAATCGAATCTTAGATTTTCAAAACCTCCAGTTTTCACATTTGTATTGTCTAATAGATTACTCACACCAGCATTGAAGTATAAAAACGTATTACGTGGTAGTTTCTTGAACGTTTTAGATAACAAGAATGATTTACCCAAAAATAAATCAACTGTAAATGCAGAAGCAAATTTTTCTTGGTCTAGTATCTTATGCCATTGTTCTGAGCCAGGAGTAATGTTTTCAACCACTTCAGCTGTTCTTCTAGGCGCTGCTATGTCAATATAGTTTCTATCCAAAACATTGAAATTCATGTTGGCATACCAATACTTTTTTGAACGATAGTTGATACCAATCGTGTAAGCACTTTGAGGTCCAACACCTAAATAATAATCTTTGATATAAGCATTCACTACTCTTGGTAATGTATCTGTTGTATTTTCATTATACTTTGTAACCTTTGGATTGTTGGTATAAAATGCTTGTCCAAGTGCAGCAACAGCAGTCATGGTCCAAGTAGAATTCATTTTATATTCAACTGCTAACTCTGTTCCAATAAATCTTGCATTCATTTTCTGCATCACAAAATCAACCATTGTATTGGAACTTCCTGTTGATTGGTCAAAAAACCTTTGCACTTCTATCATATCTTTCATGTCAGTTACATAACCAACTGCACGACCGCTAATTCTTGGTGAACGAAGAATATATCCACCTTCAAACATGTATGATTTCCTTGTTTCAGGATTTTGAATAGTTTGATTTCTTGTTCTTACTGAGAAATAAGTATTGTCAACCGTAGGAGCATCAGCCGATAAACCTAAGTTGGCAAACAAATAGTTGCGTCCATTGATTTTATAAGTTAGACCACCTTTCAAACCATAGATGGCAAAGTTTTGAACATCACTTTTACCATAAGAACGATTTCCGTCAGCAAAAATTCCATTCCTAAACAAACCTTCACGTTGAAAAGAATTGAAACCATAGTTTGCTGAAACAAAGAAGTCAACTCGATTGTAGGTAAATGTTGCTTGTCCCCACCACCATGCTTTGTTGAAATAAATGTTGTAGTCGTAATAATATTTATCTCCAACATTTATTATTCTGTTAGGATTATTCAAATCATTTTGGTTATAAATCGTGCTACCAGTCACATTTCTTTCGGTAAAAGAATTGACGTTCAAATAATAATCACCACCCAACAAATCTAACATTTCACGATAGCTTTCTGTTTTTTGTGTGATGTATGAGACACCAGTTGATAAAGTGATATGATCGTTAACAATATGTTGAAGATTGGTATTAAAAATCCACTTCTTAATATCATCAACATCATTTCCTAAAACGTAAACAGAACGTCTTGCCGTGTCTCCGCTCAATGTTCCATCAGGGTTTGGCATGGGTAAATAGTTGGCATAATTCGCTTGATATAATTGATCCCATTTGATTTGTGGGTCGTTTAAGAAAGCATTTCTAGTTTGATTTGCCGCTGTTTCATTTGGTTTATCATCAAGAAGATAATAATTCGGTAAATATTTGTAATAATCCGGTCTAGGGTCAGCAGCGTTATACCAATCCAATGTTGAGTTAGCGCTTTTGCCATATTGATAAGCCAATGTTGTTGTCAAACGTGTTTTATCAGAAGGTGTATATTCATGATTCAACATAAATACAGGTTGAAAAGATTCTGCAACTTTAGCATTTCTTTTTTCACCGTTTTGATAGCCCCAATTAGGATTGTAGAAATTGTTTTGTAATAAATTAAATGCTTCACCATAAGATGGTCCCGCCTTTCCTCTTCTTGTTGGTGCACCAAATGTTATGAAATTAAATTCGTGTTTCTTATTCACTTTTTTTGATGCTGCGGCATAATAGGAATAGCTGTCATAAAATGTTCCAGCAACATAACCTTCTTTTGCCCAACGCTTTGAAAAAGACATAGAAAAAGACCATCCATTATCAAGCAAGCCAGTACTATGTGTTACCATCAATCTATTGCGATATTGACGATTACTCATGGAATAAGTTACCCTAGTTTGCTTTCTTTGATTGGCTGCTGAAGCATCGAAATAAACATTACCGTTGATGCCTCCAAATGCATATTCAGAAGGCTGCAATCCATAGGTGTTGCTTCTACCACGAAAAACATCGTTCAAGCCTCCCCATTGTCCCCAAAACGCGTCGTTGGTTTCCACATCATTCATTGGCGCACCGTTGATTTGAACTTGTTGTTGATTGCGTTCGTATCCTCTAGTTTTGAACCAATAGTTACCAAAAACAAAAGCAGCCGCATTTAAAAATGGGTCACGACCGGCAGTCAACAAACCACTTACGTTTTGACCCGAACTTCCACCACCATCATCATCGTTGTTGACATCGTTGCTTTCTAATGCAATAGTTGGAATTTGGACTGTTTGCATTGAAATAGAATTTTCATTTGGATGAACTTCAATGACCCCTAAATCAACAACAGGTTTTGTAACATTGATTTTCACACTGTCAAGTTTGTATCCTGAACTATTGATGACAAGTGTGTGAATACCAAATGGTACTTGACTAAAAATGAAATTACCCTCAGCATCTGAGGCGGTTAATAATTTCAAATAAGGGATGGTTACCTGAACATCAGTTACAAGTTCATTGTTGGCATGATTTTGCAATTTGCCTTTCACAATTGCTCTCCCCTTTTCGGCTTGCCCCCATGCTGTTGCCGCAAAGCAAACAAACAACACAAGGAAGATTTTCAACTTATAATACATAAAAAATTAACAACTATCAATTTTTAATAGCGCGCAAAGATACATGTTGCATTTCACCATTAACATTATTTTAGTACATTAAGTAATTGTTAATATATAATGAAAAGATAATTACTTTAGATAATTATCTTTCTTTGCGTTACAATTCAGTTTTAATGAGAAGTATTATAATTATTTTATTTTGTGCCTTATTTGCTATTACTGCGATGGGACAAAAGAAAAACTACATGGTAACCGCAGTTGCATTTTACAATTTTGAAAACCTATTTGACACAGAAGACGACCCAAAAAACTGGGGAGATGATGAATTTTTGCCCTCTGGACCCTACAAATACACAAAAACCGTATTTGTAGAAAAACTTTCTAATTTAGCAACAGTTATCAACCAACTAGGCACAGAAGTTACTCCTGATGGTCCCGCATTAATTGGCACCGCTGAAATTGAAAATGACAATGTTTTAGCTGCACTTGTGAAACAACCCTTAATCAAAGATAAAAATTATCAATTTGTTCATTTCGATAGCCCGGATTCAAGAGGAATTGATGTAGCTATGTTATACAATCCTAAATATTTTAAAGTGCTCAATGCACAAGCACTGAATGTCAACATTTCTGAAAGTGGTGAAAAGGGCGGAAAAACAAGAGATGTACTTTTTGTTCAAGGTATTTTATCTGGTGACACAGTAAATGTTTTTGTAAACCACTGGCCTTCAAGAAGAGGTGGTGAAGCTGCTAGTGCACCTTTGAGAGCCATTGCTGCTAGTGTTTCAAAAAAAGTCATCGATAGTCTAACTGCCATAAATCCAAGTACTAGAGTAATTTTAATGGGTGACCTAAATGACGACCCTACTGATGCAAGCGTTGCAAAGGTTTTGGGTGCAAAAGGTGATAAAAAAGAAATCAAAAAAAACGGACTGTATAATCCTTTTGTTAGCTTTTATAAAAACGGCATTGGCACTTTAGGCTATAATGATAGTTGGAGTTTATTTGACCAAATAATGATTTCGGGAGCCATGATTAAAGAAAATCCTGAGCATTGGTTTTTTTACAAAGCAGAAGTGTTCAACAAAGAATTTCTTAAAAACAAATTCGGTCAATATAAAGGTTATCCACATCGATCTTTTGATGGCAATAATTGGATTAATGGCTACAGCGACCACTTCCCAACATTGATTTACTTAATCAAAGAAGCAAAATAAAATAATACATTAAAGTGCCATTCAAACCCTAGCTTTTAGTTAGGGTTTTTTGTTGGTTGAAAAGATAGAGCTGAGCATACTGTCCTCCCTGCGCCAAAAGGGTTTCATGATTTCCTTCTTCAATGATTTCGCCTTTGTCTAATACCAAAATTTTATTTGCATTTCTTATTGTAGACAAACGATGAGCAATCACTATTGACGTCCTTCCTTTAATCATTTTTTCAATTGCTTGCTGAATTAACTGTTCGCTTTCACTATCAACTGAAGATGTGGCTTCATCTAAGATTAAAATAGAAGGATTGTACACCAAAGCTCGAGCAAATGACAACAATTGTCGTTGACCTTGCGATAGACTATTGCCTCTTTCTCGAATATTAAATTCATAATTTCCGGGCAATTGCATAATAAAATCATGAATCCCTAAAAGCTTGCAAACATGCTCAACCTCTTGTTGAGTCACTATTTCATTTCGCAGCGTAATGTTATCTTTAACTGTTCCAGAAAACAAAAAAACATCTTGTAATACAATACCAATATTTTGTCTTAAACTATCAGTATTGTAAGCGTTAATGCTTTCTCCATCAAGAAGAATTTCACCCTCATTAATTTCATACATTCGATTCAAAATGCTGATGATAGAAGACTTTCCAGCTCCTGTATGCCCAATTATCGCTAAAGTTTGACCGGCTTGCAATTCAAATGATATGCCTTTTAGAACAGGCACTCCTGTTTCGTAACTAAAATGTACATTTTTGAACTCAATATTTCCCTTAATTTTTTCAGGTGATAATTGCCCCTCATTAACTTGAAAAGCTTGACTATCCAACACACCAAACACACGCTCAGCGGCTACGAGTCCCATTTGTAAGACATTGAATTTGTCTGCCAACATTCGCAAAGGACGAAACAACAAATTAAGATATAGTACAAATGCAATAACAACACCCGCTGTTGTTTGATGACCGAGAATACGAACTGCACCATACCATACCAACAAACCTAAAGAAGTTGCAAGAATGATTTCAACAACAGGAAAAAAAACGGAGTATGCAAAAATGGCTTTGATATTTGCATCACGATGTTGCCTGTTAATTTCATTAAATTTGTTGAGTTCTCTTTGTTCAGCAGCAAAGGATTGCACCAAGTTCATGCCTGTTAAATGTTCTTGCACAAAAGCATTTAAGGCAGCAACAGCATCACGAACTGATTGAAAAGATTTGTTGACACTTTCTTTGAAAATATAGGTTGCAAAAATGATTGCTGGGAAAGTAATTAAAACAATTAATGTCAATCGCCAATCAGTGTAAAACATAACGGTCATGATTGCGATGATAGTCATGATATCAGCAACAATCGAAATGATGCCTTCCGAAAAAACATCATTTACCGATTCCATATCGTTTACAGTTCTAGTTGTTAATGTACCGATTGCTGTTTTATCGAAATAAGCTATGTTTTGAAACATGATTTTTCTAAAAACAGTTTTACGAATCAAATTGACAACTGACTGACCTAACCAATTGATTTGGTAAAGAAAATAAAATCTGATGCCGCTTTCCATTAACAACAAACCAAAATGAATGATGCTGATGAGGATTAGCCCTTTTAATAAATGATGACTGATATATTGGTCAACTGAAAGTTGAATTAAATAAGGACGTAGTGGTGCAATGCAGGCAATGATTAAGGACATAACAACTGTACCCAACAAAGCTTTTCGATTTGCGCCCTCTAAAAACGAAAAAAGCCTTTTTAATAATTTGAAATCGAATAACTTCTTTTGCTGCTTAGCCATATCAGGCGGCAAGTTAAGCCGAAGCTACTAAAGAATTAAAACGAAGAATCTTCAAGCTTCCTCAGGTTTCCAGTTTTCAAATAATAAGTTCAAATAATGATTTTCCTCTTTTGTGATTACATTGTCGGCTTTGGAAAGCTTGAGTGCAAACCTGATTAGGCTTTTACGTTCTTCTTCTGTTGCATCATCGTAAAAATCATCCATCATTTTCAAAAAATGACCTTCCCATTCCTCAGGCTTAAGGTTGCTGATAATTTCCATTTCTCGATCGAGATTGACCCTAAAAGGGAATTCTTCAACCAAATATTCTCTGACCACTCTATCCTCAGCAAACCCCACTCGATAATCAACTGCTGAAAGTATCATCAGCATGTGATAGCCTGCGATTGTTTTATTTAGGCGGTTATTCGGCATAAAATCAAAATCTTTTTATCAACTTTGAGAAGCAATTAATAAATCTAAATCTGTATATTTTAAATTAAATCTTTTAGCTATTGGAGCATTTGTCACCAATCCTTTAAATAAATAAACGCCATTTCGAATTCCGGCTTTCACTTGAATTAAGTTTTCCATACCACCCATGTCAGCTGTCTGCAACATAATGGGCATCAATACGTTGCTAATAGCTCGAGAAGCGGTTCTAGATACACTAGACGCTATATTTGGAACACAATAATGTATCACATCATATTTCTTATAGGTTGGATTTTCATGTGTAGTTATTCTTGATGTTTCAAAACAACCACCTCTATCAATACTTACATCCACAATCACTGAACCTGCTTTCATATTACGCACCATGTCTTCGGTTACCACCATTGGGGCTATGCCGTTGGAAGGTTTGATAGCACCAACTGCAACATCCACAGAAGCTATTTCTTCACCAAGTGTTATTGGATCAATAACTGAGGTAAAACATCGATGTCCGATATTGTTTTGCAATCGCATCAAACGATATATGGAATTATCAAAAACCTTCACCGTTGCTCCTAAGCCCAAAGCTGCTCTTGCAGCAAACTCGCCAACTATTCCTGCACCAATAATCAGCACACTTGCAGGGGGAACACCAGAAATGCCTCCTAATAAAATTCCTTTGCCATTATGAACATTACTTAAGTATTTAGCAGCCGTCATGATAGCAGAATTTCCAGCAATTTCACTCATAGAACGGACAATAGGATAAGTTCCTGCATCGTCTTTTATGGATTCAAATGCAATTGCAATTATTTTCTTTTGCACGAGCTGTTCCATCATTGAGGCTTTCAAAACTGGCAGGTGAATAGGTGAAATAATCACTTGATTAGGTTGCAAATACCCTAATTCCTCTTCTGTAATAGGAGCACTTTTAATGATAGTAGTAGCTTTGTACACTTCTGATTTTTCATAAACTATTCTTGCTCCAGCCTCACTATAATCAGTATCAAAATAAAAAGAACCTTCACCTGCGTTGTGCTCCACCACCACTTCGTGCCCATTGTTGACCAACACTGAAACAGCATCAGGAGTCAATGGAATTCTGTTCTCTTGAAATGCAGATTCTTTGGGAATCCCAATAAATAACTGCTTACGCTTTGGGGTAATTTCAAGCGTTTCTTCCAAAGGAACATAAGAAAAAGAAGGCGATATGAAAGGTCTTTTAGCCATTGACCAATTGCTACATTTTCGAGAAATATACAAACAAAATTTGGAAATTAAAATACTAATTTATTTTAATACTTAAATTCCATTCTACAGACAATTTTAAAACAAAACTTAAGCCCTAATGTATATTTTTGTCAAGGTTATTCGTCCACACAAATATGATTAGACAGAGTCAAAGTCAAAAGCTGCTTCAAAAACTATCTCCTCAACAAATTCAGTTAATGAAATTATTGCAGATACCTACTGTGAATTTGGAAGAAAGAATTAAAGAAGAAATTGAAGAAAATCCAGCTTTGGAATACGAAGAAGGTGGCGATAAAACAGATGACAATTTTGACCTTGACACTAATAATGAACAAGAAGATTTTAACGAGTCGGAAGAAGAGGTGGATTTGACTGACGACACTTCTGAAAAAGTTGAACTTGACGATTTCTTGAAACATGAAGATGATGGCGATTATAATTATGGTGATGATTATTATGGTGGTGAAAAGGAACAAAAAACAATTCCAATTCGTGTGGAAAACAGTTTTCACGAACAACTGCTGAATCAACTGAACATGCTGGAATTGGAAGGCGACCAATTGCGCATTGCGGAGCAAATCATAGGTAGTATTGATGATGACGGCTATTTGAGAAGAGAACACACAGCCATTGTAGATGATTTGGCGTTTGGTCAAAACATTCAAACCACAGTTGAAGAAATCAAAGAAATCATCCAACAAATCCAAGATCAATTTGACCCTCCTGGAGTTTGTGCCGTTACTTTACAAGAATGTCTTTTATTGCAATTAAAACGACTTCCAAAATCGCAAACAACCAAAAATGCAATAGAAATTATTGACCATTATTACGAGGAATTCATTAAAAAACACTATGATAAAATTCAAAAATATTTGAACCTTGATGATGAAGAATTTAAAAAAGTAATTCATCTCATCATTAAGCTCAATCCAAAGCCAGGTGGTTCTTTCAGCATTAGCAACAAAGCTGAAACCTATGTCATTCCCGATTTCTTTATTTTCAACAACAACGGTGTTTTAGAGCTTTCTTTAAACTCCAAAAACGCTCCTGAACTCAGAGTTTCAGAAGGCTACAAAGACATGATGCGCGCCTATGAACGAGGCGACAAAAAAAACAAACAACAGAAAGAAGCCGTAACTTTTATCAAACAAAAATTAGATGCTGCAAAATGGTTTATAGATGCTATCAAACAAAGGCAACATACATTGATGCAAACCATGCATGCTATCATAAAATTCCAGCATGACTTCCTATTAACTGGAGATGAATCTTCACTAAAACCCATGATTTTAAAGGACATTGCCCAACTCACCAATCTTGATATCTCCACTGTGTCAAGAGTGGCGAACAGCAAATACGTGCAAACAGAATTTGGCACTTTCAAATTGAAATATTTTTTCTCTGAAAGCCTACAAACTGATTCTGGTGAAGAAGTATCAACAAGAGAAGTGAAAAGTTTTCTTTCCAACATCATTGCTTCTGAAAATAAAAGAAAACCTTATTCTGATGAAAAGCTGACCGATATGTTAATGGAACAAGGCTACAATATTGCCCGCAGAACAGTTGCGAAATATAGAGAACAACTCAATATTCCAGTTGCTCGATTGAGAAAGGAACTTTAGGATTTATTAGGAAAATACTCATTGGCAGTTGCTTCAATCGCTTCATAAAACTCAGTTCCATATTTTCGAATGAGCGGGGCTTTTAAAAACTGATAAACTGGCACTTTGAGTTGTTTTCCCAATTTGCATGCAGGTTTACATAATTTTTTTCTCGGTTCATAGTTGACTGCTTCAAAGCCTTCAGAAACAGAAATTCTTATGGGATAAAGATGGCAGGATATAGGTTTCTGAAAATCCACAATACCTTCTTTCCAAGCTTTTTCAATGCCACATTTTACAATTCCTAATTCGTCAATATAACCATAAGCACAAATCCCTCCATTTACAGTTGGTGTTACCAAGCCATGTTCATCATCATGGGTGAAAACTCCTTGCTTTTCAATTTCAGCAACATAGTTTTCAGGCAACAAATGTTTGATTTTCGGAAAAATATCATGCAGCAAATTAGCTTCTTCAGCGGTCAAAGGCGCACCGCAATCACCTTCTACACAACAACCGCCTTTGCAAGCATTCAAATCACATACAAACTGCTGTTCTACCACATCGTCACTCACTAAAACATCTCCAATGGCAATCATAATCTAAAAGGCTTACATGTTTATATAATTCATCAACATTTGGTATCTATCTTGCAAATCTTCTG
>CAZNVQ010000062.1:0-14702 GCA_964576425.1 uncultured Flavipsychrobacter sp.
AACCATAACCATAACCATAACCATAACCATAACCATAACCATAACCATAACCATAGCCGCTTTTTCTGATTTGAGTACCGTTAATGACAATAGCAAGATTTGGGAATTTTTCTTCTTGATCTAGCTGATTCAAGAACCCAATTGTTGGTTTGACGGTGTAATTATGCCTCATTATATATAAAGAAACATCTGCATATTTAGCCAAGGCTGTGGAGTCAGATACAATACCAATAGGCGCGGTATCCATAATTACATAATCAAACGTGTTTCTTAAATGAGTTATTAAATCTGAAATTTTTTGGGTTAAAATCATTTCTGCCGGATTCGGTGGAATTGGACCTGAATTGATAAAATAGAGATTGGGATAATCATTGAGCTTTTTGATGATAGCATCTGGTTTCAAATCATTGGCAACGTATTCTGATAATCCATCTTCATTGACAATTCCTAATCGACTACTAATTTTGGGTTTACGAAGGTCAAACTCAATAAGAACAACTTTTTTTCCCATCTGTGCAAGAATATTTGCAAGGTTGAGGGCGATAAAAGATTTTCCTTCACCACTCATGAACGAGGTTACGAGCAAAACCTTTCTTTCTGTTGACAAACCTATGTATGCGAGGTTCGACCTTATGGCTCTAAATTGTTCTGAAATAAAGTTTTTACTTCCTTCAACTGTTACCATTGGATTCAATTCGCCCTTTGAAGTGTAACTCACTTCACCAATAATTGGTATTGTTGTCAGCTTTTCTACATCACTTTTGCTTTCTAATCTTTGGTTGAGTAAAACTCTTGCACCAATAATAATTAATGGTAAAAATAAACCAACAACAATAAAAATGAGTGTTACTGACCCAACATGAGGTGAAACCAAACCCACCTTTCTTGGTATATCAATGATTCTACTTCCTGCAACATCTGCGGACATTAACTGCACGCTTGTTTCCTCTCTTTTTTGCAATAAAAATGTATATAAATTTTCTTTAATATTTAAATCTCTTTTCAATCTGATTAACTCTTTTTCTTTAACTGGAAGACCTTTGTACTGATTATAATAATTTTGGTTCATCCCTTCAAGCATTTGGTCGCTAGCCGAGAATTGTCGTCTTATTCCTGTAATATTTTTTAGAATATTTTCACGAATTTGATTCAATTGTCCATTAATTGCGGGTAACTGAGGGTCTAATGATGTTCCTAAATCTAATATCGCTCTTCTTTTTAATAACAAGCTATTATAATCGGCAACCTGTGAGCTCAGAACTGGATCTTGGATACCTGTAGAGTTAGGAAACAATTCTTCTTGATTCACAGTTTTAACGTGCTTTTCCAACAATTCTAACATCAATAAATTTTGTCGAGCCGTTAGGTGTGCTTGGTCTAATTCACTCAATCTTCCAAGAATATACTGAGCGGTTGAAGACATATCATAAATATTGTTAGAAGAACGGTAATGACTTTCATTGTTCTCTTGGTCAGCCAATTCTTGTCCGATTTCTTTGACCCTTGCATCCAAAAATGTCAATGCACTCCGGAATGACTTATTTTTAAAATTGATAGTAGTCCTGTCGTATTCTCTTATTAAGGATTGTAATATTTTAATCCCTCTTGTTGGAATTTCTTCTTTTAATGAAATTTGAACAACACCTTTTCCTGTTTTGGCAGTTCCAACAGTAAGTTTTGAAAGGTATTGCTTAATAACTCGATCCATACCCAACAATCGGAAATTATATACTTCACCATTTAATTTACCTAGTTCTTTAGTTTTGACAATAGTAATGGTATCCTTTTCAAGATAGAAAGGAATATCGTAAGAGTAATCTTGTTTCTTTTTGCCTGCTATTATTGTAAAATGGTCTTCAAAAATTTGAAACTTTATTCTTTTGCTCGTAAGATTGTTGTCGAAGCGTCTAACAAAACATCTAAATGGCAATGTTTGAACATCTAATGGAAATTCTTTTATTCGGGCATCTTGCATCACCTCTTTGTCTAGTTCAAGACTATCAACAACTTTTCTAATTAATGAATACGACCTTAAAATAAAAACCTCCGTCTCAACAGCTTTGTCTGCGTTGTTTGGTGCGTCGGAAATGATACTGATCGTTGTTGCTGCTTCACCAGAACTAACTAAAATATTAGACCCAATATCATAAACCGAAATCTGATATCTTAAATATACTTTAGCTACAACAAAACTCAAGATGATACAAATGAGAATCCAATGAAGATTCATCATCACCTTGGAAAAAAACTTCTCAAAATCAAGCTTTAGACCTACAACTTCTCCTTGTTTTTTCTTTTCTGCAGTTGCCATTTTTATTGACTATTAAATATTTCTAAATTAATACTATTTCTTAGTTAAACTTATAATCAATGCTGTTGATGTAATCATTAAACTAATCAAACTGATGTAGTTTCTTGATTCCTCTCCAAACAATCGAACATCTCGAGGTTGCACTAAAAGAACGTCGTTATTGCGCAATTGAAAAAAATCAGGATTCATCAAAATATCCTTTTTTCTAAGATCAACTTTTACTATCATTCTCTTTCCGTTGTAATCTCTATAAATTTGAATGTCATGACGTTTTGCAGACCTTGGTAAATCACCTGCTGCACCTAAAGCATCCAAAATTGTTGTTCTTTGGTTTGATAAAATATAGGTCCCAGGCATACGCACCTCTCCCAAAACAGTAAACTTAAAAGTCATGAATTTTATGCTTACCAAAGGTTCCAACAAAAACGGACTCAAAATTTTAGTTAAGGTATCTTTCAATTTTATTGTTGTCATCCCTTCAACTTTCACTTTTCCTATAATCGGGAATTCAATAGCGCCATTGTCATCAACCCAAAAACCCGATACGTCTGAGTTAACTAAGTTGGCACCACCACTACCTGATTGTCCCATGCTTCCTGAAGTAGGCATTGCGCCATATGTATTGAAAATTGCGGCTGCTTCGGGATTTTTTGCACCAATTGTGATTTGCAAACGGTCACCTTTTTGAATATACCTAGGTATTTGCTCAAGATGAGGAAGCGTTACTAAACTAGAATCAGGCAAATCTTTGAAATACCTAATTTGATTTAATGATTTACACGATGACATGATGAAAACTAGCATCAAAACGCCTATAACACTATATAATACCTTTTTCAAATTAATTTATATTTTATGTAAATTAAATAATATTTTAACGAAATTTATATTGTTTTCAAAGCTTCGCCTTAGTCACTCCCATGTGTCTAAAACAAAGAATTACACTAAAACACACAATAATAAAGAATTCCTACCTATAAAGGGAAAGTGATGTCAAAAAATTGATAGTTCTTATACATTAAATAAAAAAAGCCTCGAAATGTGTGAAGCTGTTTAAAAATCAACAATAAATATTTTGCAAAACTATACTGAAAAAATGTATAAAGGAGATGAATCTGTATATGAATTTGTAATTTGAATATTACAAATGTTATTTTCTGGATCAATGAAATAAATTTTTTCACCGTTTTCCATCATAACCTTTACAGTTATTAATCGATTCTTTTGAATATTAAGGACAGCTTCAGGAAGTAGTCCCATTTTGCTTTTCAACAAATACTCCTCACCTTCAACTATCAAAATATCTTTGTCAATTATTATCAATCCATTCTCAATTTCATCGGTTTCATCACCGTTGAAATCTCGACCAATTAATCTTTTCCTAGTTCTGATAAAGCTGTAAGTCAACTTACGCTCACTCAAAAGCTTGTAAAGAATAATAGATAAAAATACAATAAGAAAAAGTAAAACGTATTGCATATAGTGGTATCGAAACAATCAATTTTTCCTAAAATTTAAGAAAATGCATATTAATTCAAATGTACGAAAATGAATTTCATTTATGCAAATGAATGCTGAACTTTAAATTTTTATTAAATAAAAATTTTTAAGTGCCCTTTTTCTGGTTCTGGGGTCTATGAAGCCAGCTGTCAATTCACTGACTTTGAAAAATTGACCTTTATATATTATATTTTTTGTTTTTATTGTGTTTACTAAATGTGATTTACCTAAATTACTTGTAACAACATAACGAATAGAATCATATTCATTGTGCTGAAAACTATCGTTACGTTTTATTATTTCATGAGCATAAAAATGTAAAGCATTTGCGGGGTCATCTAATTGATACATTATTATCTCCGATGATTTGATGTTGTTCGTTTTGAGCCATTTCCCTAACTGACTTCCCAACTGATAATCATTAACTAAATGAACATAAAAATGATTCGTCATCAAAAAATTAATAAAAAGCATGGCAAAGCAAGCAGTTTTTATTAAATCATATTTTATATATATTAGGTAAATAACAAATAGACCGCCAAAAATATAGATCGTTTTATTTAAAGTTTCGGCAGGGAATACCCAAAACACAACTAATCCTAAGCCAATCAGCATTGTAATTATCACAATGTTTTGAATAATACTAAGAATCTTACCTGTTTTTGAGTTAATATCAATTTCGTCTAAATAGTAAGAAACAATAATTGAAGCAAAGGGAAACGCAATAAAAATATAATGTGGTAATTGGTATTTACTAGAAGCTAAAATACAATAGGTGAATATAAAACCACCAAAAATCACCCAATCAGTTTGATGTTTTTGAATTCGAAAAAATGAAACTATTTTTTTGGATAACGCAACCGTTAAAATAAAAACCCATGGTAAAAATGACCAAAGCATATTTTCATATAAAAATGAAAATGGCGCATGATTATTCCAATCATTTTCACCCGTAATTCGACCAAAACTTTGTGTCCAAAAAAAGAATTTCAGCCCAGAAACGCCTTGTTTTCCACCAATGATTTTTTCAGGATGAAGGTCAAATTGCTGATAAAGCCCATACAACATCGGTGTTAATAAAAACAATATATATATGAGCCCAATTAAAAATATGGGTTGAAAAAAATTCCCCAAATCTCTCTTCACAAACCACTCGCTCGCTAATGCCAAAATTGGAACAACAAGGGCAATTGGCCCTTTGGTCATCAATCCAATTGCCACAAAAGTGCAAGCAATAAAAAAATGAATTCTTCCGAATCCTAAGTCCCATTTTTTAAAAAACAATATGCTTGAAATGGTTGTTGCCATCAAAACCGTATCAGTCCGAATGTCATTAGTCATCAAGAAAAGCCCTTGTGAAGAGGCTAATATTGCAGCAGCTCGTAAAGCAACTTTTTCTTTGTTGGTCACTTTCACATAACAATAAGTTGCGTATATGGCCAGTAAAGCAAATATAATTGAAGGCAACTTATAGCCAAAGTTTCCCATTCCAAAAATGTTCATGCTCAATGCACTAACCCAAAACAAAAAAGGTGGCTTGTCAAGATAATCATCTCCTCTATCATAAACTTGAAGGAATTGATGTGTTTGATTCATTTCCCGACTGATTTCTGCATATTGTGCAGCATCTACATCCATGACATCCACGCGAATTGCTGTGAAATAAACCAAACCAAAAATTAAAAGCAACCAATGTATAGGTTTCAAATAGACTTCAATTTTGAATCACAAAAATAATTGCATCTTTAGGGACTTTGGCTTCTTATGTATAAAAACCAATAGACTAATTTTACGCTACACATTACTGACACATGTTAACAGTAAATACATACGATTATCAACTTGAATTCGAATATCCTTTTACGATCTCAAAAGGCACTAAAACACATCAACCTACTTTGGTGGTTTCATTGGGCTTAGGTCAACTCAAAGGATTTGGCGAAGCACCTGCTATTCATTATTACAATGCAACTATTGCTGAAATGCTTGCTGTGTTAGAAGAAAAGAAAGGGTTGATTCAGCGTTATGCATTAACTGATCCACAACGTTTTTGTCATTTTTTAGAACATCTTTTGCCCGGACAACACTTTTTAGTTGCAGCACTCGACATTGCAGGTTGGGATTTGTTTGCGAAAATGCGACGTATGCCTTTGTATCGTTTGCTTGGATTTCAGCACCAACATGGTCCAAAAACTGACTATACAATCGGAATTGATTCACCTGAAAAAATGCTGGCAAAAATGCTGGCAAATGCTGCACCGTCTTACAAAATCAAAATTTCGAAGCCAGAAGATATTGATATACTAGTTTACTTGAGAAGCCATACCGATAAGCCTTTCAGATTAGATGCGAATGAAGCTTTTGAATTTTCAGATGCTGAAAAGCTACTACCTGAATGGGTTAAACTTGGCGTGGAGTTAGTTGAGCAACCATTAAAAAAAGCAGATTGGGAGAGTATGATTTTGCTGAAATCGAAAAGCACAATTCCAATATTTGCAGATGAAAGTTGTGTGTCCGAGTACGATGTAACACAATGTGCTGAAAGTTTTCATGGTATCAATATTAAATTAACCAAATGCGGAGGAATCACTCCCGCACTTAGAATGATTAAGCAAGCTAAAAAACTAGGACTCAAAGTGATGATGGGCTCAATGAACGAAAGTACTATTGGCACTGCTGCTGTTGCACATCTATTGCCTTTATTAGACTATGTTGATGCTGATGGTCCGCTTTTGCTTTGCGAAGACATTGCAGATGGACTAATATATGATAATGGCAAAATTTCAGTAAGTCAAAATGCAGGACTTGGAATCAACTTTTGGCATGAAAAACACAAAATAAATCGATCGATTAAATCTTAAAACTATGCTTATCCAAAGTAATATTTCTCTTCTTCCATACAACACTTTTGGTATCGATGTACTTGCCGAAAATCTAGTCAAGCTGAACAATTTTCAAGATTTTAACACCTTGATTCAAGATCCAATAAGTAATGAAAATAAACTAATACTTGGTGGCGGTAGTAATATTTTATTTACCAAAAACGTTGAGGGATTAGTTATCATCAATCAAATGAAGGGCATTGAAAAAATAGATGAAAATGATGATCACGTTTGGCTGAAAGTCATGGCGGGTGAAGTGTGGCACGATTTTGTTCTTTATGCAATTGAACATCAATATGGTGGAATTGAAAATCTAGCACTCATTCCAGGTTGTGTTGGTGCAGCGCCAATGCAAAACATTGGAGCTTATGGCGCTGAAGTGAAAGATACTATTGAATCTGTTGAATTTTGGCATTGGGAAGAACAACAATTCAAAGTATTTGACAAAGAAACTTGTGAATTTGGATATAGAGAAAGCATTTTCAAAAAGAATTTTAAAGGCAAAATTTTCATTACCTCTGTTGTTTTTAAACTAAATAAAAAACATGAACTAAACACGGATTATGGTGCAATTCAATCCCAATTAAAAACAATGGGTATAAGTCTTCCATCTATAAAATCTATTGCAAATGCAGTAATTGAAATTAGGCAATCTAAACTTCCTAATCCCAAGCTTATTGGTAATGCTGGTAGTTTTTTTAAAAACCCAACCGTGTCTCAAAATCAATTTAAAACATTAAGAACGCATTATCCCGAAATGCCGCATTTTCAAATTTCAACAAATGAATTTAAAATTCCTGCCGGTTGGTTGATTGAGCAATGTGGCTGGAAAGGAAAAAGAGTGGGTAACACTGGAGTACACGCTAATCAAGCTTTGGTTTTAGTAAATTATGGTGGTGCAACTGGTTTGGAAATTTTCAAATTATCAGAGAAAATAATTGATTCTGTTTTAAAACAATTTGAAATTCAGCTTGAACGTGAAGTCAATATTTGGTAAACTTATTTTTTAATTGGCAATCGAACATAAAAAGTAGTTCCAATGTCAAGTTTTGTTTCAAACCAAATGTCACCATTCCAATAGTTTAAAATTCTCTTTGTCATTGCTAATCCCAAACCAGATCCAGAACCTTTGGTGGTGAAATACGGATCAAATATTTTTTGAGCAGTAATCTCATTCATCCCAGAACCATTATCTGAAACAGAAATAATTACAGTTTCATTTTCAATTTTTATGTCAATATGAATCGTAGGATTATCAGTCTTACTGGACAATGCTTCAATTGCATTTTTAATCAAATTGGTAAATACACGATACAATTGATTTTTATCAGAAACAACAAAATTTGTTTGCTCTGTTGGAGTGAATATAATTTCAACCTGATTGTTATTAGTGTATAAATCGTAAATGCTTTGCAATAGCGAACCTACTTCGATGTCTTCAGGAAAGACCTCTGGCAACTTAGCAAAATCCGAAAATGCTGATGCAATTTGTGTAAGATTTTCGATTTGCTCTAACATAGAATGAGAAACCTGTTCAGTCAAGTTAATGATATTCGGATGATTGCTCTTGATTGCTTTTTGTAAATATTGGATATTGAGCTTCATGGGTGTCAAAGGATTTTTTATTTCATGAGCTACTTGCTGAGCCATTCCTCTCCATGCCCCTTCACGTTCATTTTTAGCCAATAACGAAGCTTGTGACTCAACTTTCAAAACCATGTTATTATATGCTTTTACTAACAAACCTATTTCATCTTCATAAGGCCATTCCAACAATTCATTTTGCTGCAACGTAAATTTCTGAAAACGATTAATAATGATTTGTAAATTTTTAGTCAACCATTTTGAAATAAATAAAGCTAAGAATGTTGCCATTAAAAAAATAACAGCATAAATATTGATTAAAGCAATCAAAACATTTGATATCTGTAAATTCAAATCTTTACTCGCTGCAAAAAAAGGAATATTGATATAACCTACAGTTTCTCCAGATTCATTTTTGAATGGTAAGTAAGCTGACAAATAATTCAAGTTACCAATTTGCTCCTGATTAATAAGCAAAGAGTTTTGAGTTTGATGTGTAAAATGAAAATATGGTTTTGGCATCATTATTCTCGTTAAAATGGATTTATTAAATATCCCTTCTTGAGATGTAGCATTTAATGAGCCATATGCATTGAATATATTAATGTCTTGTGATTGTTCTTGAGATAATTGATTCATCAGTTCTTTAAACTCTGTGCTTTCCGTCATTTTGTCAAAACTAAAATTGGTAAGCTCTATATCTCTTGTCTTAAAATAGAATTGAATTTCTTCTTGAATTTTTGAAATAGACCTTTTCAGTTGTTCACGATTGTTGGACTGAAATTGATAACTGAAAAACAGTACAGTAAAACTTCCAATGATTAAAAAAGAAACAACTACAATTCCCAACATTGCAATCTGTATCCTTCTTTGCAAATTCAAATTAGATGGGTTATTCGATTTTGATTTAAAAAGTAGTTGATAAATAAAATAAATTGTGGTTAAAAGGAATCCACATAAAAAACTCAACCCAAGAAGATAAGAAAACAGCGTAAACGACTCATAAAACTCGCTTGAATTTTCTTTAATAGCTATAACCTTATTTTCAGTTTGCTTATACAAATGTAAACGCAAATCATCTATTAGAACTTCATTATTATTCGAATCGACTTGAGGCAAATAGTCTGGAAAAATGATTGAAGAATTGTGTCGTTTTAATTTACCATTTTCATAAATGGCGTAACTAAATTTCCGTTCATTCTCTATAGTTGCTATATTTCCTGGCTGCAATAATTCAGGATAAAGCACATCATTTTTTCCTGATTTTTTTGATAATGAAATGACTAAATAACCAATCTGCTTTTTAGCTTGATTCCAAATTGGAATAATAGCTGTATAGATTCTATTTTCATTTTCTCTATAATATAAATATTCATTTACTGGAAATGATTCACTTGCTTCTTTTTGCCATTTGGACAAATTAACCTCATCTACATTATTAAGAGGATAGCCATTAATATCGAATAAAAAATACTGAGCATCAAATTGGTTTAGAGTTCCTGAAAAATAATCATAAGCCAAGTAATCATCTATCAATGCTATATTTTGTTGTTCTGGCATTTCAATGTAACGAACCAACCATTCATCAAATTGAATATTATGTGCCATTTCATCAAAAAGATATTCCATCATGTAATCTCTTTGATTAACCACTTGTTCTGCAAAAGCTTTTCTATTACTTTCCTCTTTTTGTTCGTAAAAATGATGAATTAAAACAGTGCTCGACAAGGTGACAAATGCTGTCCAAAATATGATTGATGATCTCAACGAAACTGAATTCCATTTTTTATCAATTAAAAAATACAACAATAAAGTCCATACAATTGCACACAAGACAATGATTGATAAATGTGTTATAAATGCTGTTATTACAGAAAATAATAACAGTGATATAAACCTATAATTTTGAGTTTTAATTTGGATTATAAACTCTTTGCGAATTATTAAGATGGAAACTATTGTATTCGTTACGATCAATAAAACAATTATCAATCCTAGGATTGTGAAGGCATTAATGTCAAAAAAATTACTCAAATCAAAAGAAAGTTCAGAATCAAGAACCAAGCTTTTTACCAAATACACTGGAATCAAAACTACTGTTTGAAATAGAATTCCATTGAAAATCAATGTTTGAGTCAATGATTTTTTTCGCTCAGATTTTTGAAGCAAAAAATGAAGTATCCAAAAGAAAAATAGTAAATAAATTACAACATCACCAATTGATGAAAGCCAAACACTTGAAGCATAAATCTTTGGTGAAAAAAAATCAAAATCACTAAGCCCAAAGGGTAATCCAAAAAAGTGACTTACTATTTTATAAATTCCGCAAACAGTTAATAAATAAAAGATAGCATAACTAATTCCTTTTATTCTAGATAACCAATTGGCGATTTGATGCATCCAAATTATGGTACACAAAACTGCAAATGATATCATCAATAATGTAAATGTTTTTGTTTTTTTTTCAGTAACATATTTACTTGAGTGAATGTATCCAAATGATTTGTTTGAACCATCCTTAAGAGCATATGCCCCCTTTATAGAATCCTGTTTTATTTCTATATCCTTAGAAATACTTTGATTACCTATTACATAGGATTTTAAATAAGTATTTTCTAATGGATAACGAAATACAATTGGGAACAAAACGACTAGCTTATCTCCTTCATTCAACCAATTCTCCTGCCTACATTGCTTCAAATAAATTCCATTGTTTTCAAACAAACTTGACCCTTCAGTATCAGATTGATTACACACACCAATTACTGAATTAGTATTCCAAAAAATCAATTCTTCATTCCGAAATGCATAAATATAAAATGGTAATTTGGTCAACAAAGCTACTTCTTCAACGGTCAACGTGTTGCTGAACATATGTTGAAATAGTGAAGTGTCTTTTTGAATTTGTTGAAAGATGTTCTGCTTTTTCTCTAGATCTTTGTTGATGCGCTCTGCAGCATGCTTGGCATCACTTAAGTTAGGTTGAAAATGAAAAATACAATAAGTCACTGCCCAAAATACTAAGGCAAGTAATAACCAAATTGTATTTGACTTTAATTGCTTCAATTATTCAAGTGTTTTAGCTTCATTCCAAAGTGCATCCATTTCTGTCAATGTCATTGCTGTCAAGCTCTTATTCAAATCCTTTGCTCTTTTTTCAATGTATTTAAATCTTTTCATAAACTTTCTATTGGTTCTGTCTAAAGCAGCTTCAGGATCCACTCCTATAAATCTTGCATAGTTAACTAATGCAAAAAAAACATCGCCTAATTCATCTTCTTTTTGTTCCTGAACTCCATTGTCCACTGCTTCATACAATTCTTCAATTTCTTCCTCCACTTTTTCTTTCACTTGCACCACATCATCCCATTCAAATCCTACTTGCTTTGTTTTTTCTTGTAAACGCAAAGCTTTCACCATTGCAGGCAATGAATTTGGAATACCACTCAATACTGAATCTTTACCTTCTTTAAGTTTCAGTTGTTCCCAATTTTTTTTCACAGTTTCTTCATCTTCAGCAACCACATTGCTGTAAATATGAGGGTGCCTTAGTACCAATTTATTACATACACCTTCAATCACATCTTCCATTGAAAACTGTCCTTGTTCCTCACCAATTTTACTATAAAAAACAATGTGAAGCAACACATCGCCTAGCTCTTCTTTAATACCCTTCCAATCATTTTCAGCAATTGCGTCAGTCAGTTCATATACTTCTTCAATAGTTTGATTTTTCAATGTATGAATTGTTTGTTTTCTATCCCAAGGACATTGCTCTCGCAATTCATTCATGATATGTCGCAATCGTTCAATTGATTTTTCGTAGCTCATGTTTTTCTATTGTTCTTGCCATTTAAAACTGTTAGTCTTCACTCCTGCCAACTGAAGTACTCGATGCACTACAGTCAATACTGCCTCCTCAATTGTTTTTGGTTGACTATAAAAAGAGGGTGTAGCCGGACAAATAATTCCACCTGCTTCTGTTATGGTCGTCATATTTTTTAGATGAATCAAATTATAGGGAGTTTCTCGTGCAACACAAATCAATTTTCTTCTTTCTTTCAACATCACATCTGCCGCACGTGTAATCAAATCGTTGCTTATCCCTTGTGCTATTCTACCCATTGTGCCCATGCTGCACGGACATATTATTAATGCTTCATAACTCGAACTTCCTGATGCAAATGGAGCCATGAAATCATCTTTTTTATAGCTCTTAAAAGTCATTTTTTCATAGTCCTTGTTACCTAATTCTTGTTCCCAAACCGTAAAAGCGTTACTGCTCCACACCAAACTTACTTCTTCTACTTGCTGTTTAAATTTTTCTAATTCCAACAACAACTGTTGAGCATAAATTGCTCCACTTGCTCCCGTGATGCCTACTGCAATTTTCATTTGGTATGATTTATGTTGTTTAATCATTTTGAAACAAAGCTAATTGGATTTAATCGTAAATTCGTTTGCTCAATGTTTCGTTAAACATTCCAACAACAATCAAACCATTTTTAAGTTAGCGATGAAAAAGATATTACTATTTTCCTTATTCTTATTGTGCTCTGCTCCTTCTATTTGGGCAGGTGATGGTGAAAAATCTAAAAGCACTAACGAAATTGAAAACAAAGAAATCAATTGGATGAGTATCGACGATGTACAAGTTGCCATGCGCAAACAACCCAAAAAAGTGTTCATGGATGTTTATACCAATTGGTGTGGTTGGTGCAAGGTGATGGATAAAAAAACGTTCAGCCATCCCGATGTAATTAAGTATATGAATGAAAATTTTTATGCTGTAAAATTCAATGCTGAAAGAACGGACAGCCTTCGTTTTATGGGGAAAATGTATGGTTTCAATGCTAGTCAAAAAACACATTCACTTGTTGTAGAACAGCTCAAAGGACAGCTTTCCTACCCAACTTCTGTCATTTTTGAAGAAAATTTCCAAAATCCGCAAGCAATTCCAGGCTATTTGGACGTTCCAACAATTGAAAAAATATTAAAATACCTTGGCGGAAATTTATATAAAACAAAACCTTATCCTGATTACGAAAAAGAATTTGTTGGTGAATGGAAACAGCCTTAATTAGGTAGTTCTTCCTGCTATTTTTTTAGCTTCCAAAGGCGTTATTGGCTCTTGTAAAATCAAGCTCATTTCTTTTTTATTGGTTTGAAAAAATTTACAAAAATCTCTTAAACCACAAATTTCACATTTTGGTTTTCTTGCCAAACAAATATACCTTCCATGCAATATAATCCAATGATGTGCTTTATGTATTAATTGTTCAGGAATGTGTTTCACTAATTGTTGTTCTGCTTGAAGTGGTGTTTTAGCGTTGGTTGTTAAGCCAATCCTCGCCGACACTCTGAAAACATGGGTGTCCACTGCCATATTGGGTTGATGGTGAATTACAGATGTCACAACATTAGCTGTTTTTCTTCCGACACCAGGTAATTTTTCCAAGTCTTCATGACGTTCAGGAATTTGTCCACCAAAATCTTCCACAATCATTTTGGCTAAACCTAATAAATGTTTGGTTTTATTGTTGGCAAAACTGATGGATTTAATAATAGAAAAAACCTCATCCGTTGTGGCTTTATTAAGTGCTTCTGGGGTTGGAAATAATTCGAAAAGCTTGTGAGTAACAATGTTCACCCGCTTGTCGGTGCATTGAGCCGAAAGCACCACAGCCACCAACAATTCAAAAGGATTGGAATAGTTCAATTCTGTTTCTGCCTCTGGCATATGTCTTTCAAACCAATCAATGAAAAATTGATAGCGTTGTTGCTTGGTCATTTAGTTGAAAAAATTACTTTTTGAACGGTTCAAAATCCAACACTGCCGAGTTCATACAGAATCTTTTGTAAGTTGGAGGAGGACCATCATCAAATATATGTCCAAGATGGGCATCACATCTGCCACAAGTGACTTCAATACGTTTCATACCATGAGAATCATCGGGATGATAAACTACACTGTTGGCATGAACTGCTTCGTAAAAACTAGGCCAGCCGCAGGATGAAGCGAATTTTGCTGTTGAAATAAAAAGATGATTGCCGCATGCAGCACAATAGTATTCTCCTTTAATATCCGTATTCCAATGCTTACCACTAAATGCCCATTCTGTTCCTTTTTCTCTAGCGATATTATAGACTTCGGGCGATAAAATTTTTTTCCATTCTTCGTTGCTCACATGGATTTTGTTGGTATCCGTTCTGCTGTAATATGGGTTTTTTTGATTCATTTTTGACTTTTGTGCGGTGGTGCATTGCGAAAATAAAAACAAGGCTGAAATTAAAAGTGTGAAAATTCTTGATAGCATAATTCTTTGAATTGATAGTTGATAACGAATATTTGAGCATTTTAGTTTAATCCTCCATTTCTTAACGCTTTGTTACGGGCTTACAAATCGGCTGTTAAGCCCTTGTGT
>CAZNVQ010000063.1:0-14087 GCA_964576425.1 uncultured Flavipsychrobacter sp.
GTCGGGCATTGTTGTTATTCGGTGTTCAGCTTTCAACATGTTGAAGAACACAAGCATGTAACACAAGCATTAGAAACAAATGGATTATATTTACTGGACAAATAACAACTTAGGACTTATTACTGATTAATTTCTATGGTCGTTATTGACCGTTTGTCAGAATTTTTGGGCGACTAAGCAATCATGGAACTTTTATACATTGAATGCCAATTTATACACCTTAATTAGTATATTTGGAAAGTGAGTAAAAGCAAGAAAATAGGATTAGCTTTTGAAGTTGATAAACTAACTAACAGCATTGAAAATGTTGTGACAGGCGATAGTTTTCCAACCGATATAACACTTATTAATGCTGCTGACCTTAAAACTGTGACAAACAAAAACGGCTGGCTGTTTGACTGGAAATTAGAGTTCAAACAACCTCAAAGAGATGTTTACAAATTAACAATTGTAAATAACCAAAAAATAATTCAAGGACTGATAAGTTTAGAAGTAAAATCCGACCATGTTTACATGCACTTGGTTGAGAATGCTCCTTTTAACAAGGGTAATTCGAAAATTTATGCAGGAGTCCCAGGAAACTTAGTCGCCTTTGCTTGTAAATTATCTTTTCAAAGAGGACACGAAGGATATGTTTCCTTTTTATCTAAATCACAGCTTGTTAAACATTACATTGACTCGTTAGGAGCTACCCATTTTGGTGAGCGTATAATGATAATTGACACCATCGCAGCATTAAAACTATTAAACAAGTATTTTCCAATATGAAAGCTAAATCCAAAGAACTTGATGTTGACTTCATTGGCGGACAAGATCCGTTGACTAAAGATGAAGAGAAACAAATTTCAGAATATTTGAGAAGCCAAAAACTTTTACGTAGCCAAAAACACAGGCGGACAAAAAAAGGTATAGCGAAACGAAATAAGGTGACTTCTTAAAATTAAAAATAAACACTAGATGAATTGTAAACTATTCTCCCAACTTTTAGCCGAATAAAACAATTACCCGCTCCTTACTTATTCAGGTCAGGCATTTTTGTTATTCGGTGTTCAGCGTTCACCTCGCAGTGGATGATGTTTTTGTAGGTATTTTTTTAGGCTAGTTGTGTTACTTGTTTTATCTAATCCCAATTTGAAAATTGTCAACTTTTTTTAATTGGTTTAATCCAACACTCTACAAAGCTTGACACAGACAAAAAAAATCCGTAACTTCGACAAGGAAAAAATAGTAATATGATAATCGAAAGAACAAGCAAAGAAGTGATTATTAGACTTCCATCATACGTCAATACTGACGGACTTCAACGTTTGGTTGACTACTTGACGTACAAAGAAGCAACTGCTAAATCAAAAGCCAAACAATCAGACGTTGATGCTTTAGCCAAAGAAGCAAAAGCAGGTTGGTGGGCAAATAATAGAAGTCGCCTTATAAAATGAAAATTGTAGTTGATACAAATATTATTTTTAGCATACTATTAAACTCGAACAGTACTGTTGGAGACCTTATATTCAACTCTGATAAACATTTTGAATTTTATAGTTGCAATTATATGCGTTAGGAAATTCAAAAGCATTGGGAGCGGCTAAAGAAAATTTCAAAACTATCAGACGAACAACTGCAAGTTTCATACACACAAGTTCTTTCAAAGTTGAAGTTCATTAACGAGGAAATTATCCCAGTTGAAACGTGGTTGGCTTCTGAACAAATTACAAAAGGAATTGACATTGATGATACCGACTTTGTAGCTCTAACAAAATTTTTGAAAGCTACACTTTGGACAGGTGACAAAATTCTATACAATGGACTAAAACGATTGGAATTCAAGAAGCTACTTAATACAGCTGAATTACTTGAATTACGGACGAGCAAGAATTAAAAAAAATGGATTAATTTAATCCTACTTCCAACTACCACAACATAAGTATTCTTTCTAGGCTCTAATTTTATATTTAGGAACAATCGAGCGAAACTGCATAACTAGACTATAAACTCCTGTCCCCATTGGTACAAGGATACAATACTTGGTAATAGCTTTTCTCCTTTGATAGTTAAGGTATATTCAACGGTTGGAGGAACGGTTGCAAAAACTTCTCTTGTAACAATTCCATTGACTTCCATATTCTTCAATTCCTTGACCAACATTCTTGTATTAATACCTTCAACATTTCTTTCTAATTCTTTGAAACGCATTTTACCTTTTGATAAATGATAAATGATTGGCATAGCCCATTTACCGCCAATTATTTCTAAAACGTCTATTAATGAACAAGAATTTTCAGAATTATTCATTTTTTTATTTGACATAAATGCTGGTTTTATTAATTGCTTTACATTTGGTTACTACTGTACATTAGTGTAACTACTTTCAAAAGTAAAGTATTGGGTCTAAGTTTGCAACTAAATTAATCGGAAATAAGAAAATGAAATTATTAGACTCAGTAAAAATAGGCAATAACCTACTTAAAAATAGTATGGCTATGGCACCGATGACAAGAAGTCGTGCCAATTTTGATGGTGTTGTTGGAAGTTCTACGGTATTGTATTATACTCAGAGAGTTAGTGCAGGCTTGATTATTAGCGAAGCCATCAATATTTCTAAACAAGCCATTGGAAGTCCACTCACACCGGGCATTTACACAACAGAACAAATTGCCGCTTGGAAAAATGTAACAAAGGCTGTTCATGAAAAAGGTGGTGTCATTTATGCTCAACTTTGGCATACAGGTCGAGTGGGACATTCATTGGTTAAAAATGGCGAATTGCCTGTTGCACCTTCTGCTCTTGCAATACAAGGACAACAACATTTCACAATGGAAGGCATGAAGGATTATGAAACACCAAGGGCTTTAACATTAGAAGAAATAAAACAAATTATTGAAGACTATAAACAAGCAGCTACCAACGCAATTGAAGCTGGCTTTGATGGTGTAGAATTGCATAGTGCATTTGGTTATTTGCCTAATCAATTTTTGGCAGATAGTGCCAATCAACGCACTGACCAATATGGTGGAAATATCGAGAATAGAAATCGGTTTGTTGTAGAAATAATGCAAGAAATGGTAAATGCTATTGGAAGCGACAAAGTAGCAATACGAATTTCACCTACAAGTTTGTACAATAATATTTCACACAACAATCCTATTGAGCAATTTACTGCACTAATCAATGAACTCAATATAATGCCATTGGCATACATTCACATCATGAATGTTCCTTTCCCTGCTGATAAATTTCCACATTACCCAACTAATTCAATAGAGACATTTGGCAAACTAACTCATCATTCAATCATTGCAAATTGTGGCTACACAAGAGAAACAGGAGAAGCTGAATTAGAAAAAGGAATTGCGAAATTGATTTCATACGGAGCTTTATTTTTAGCAAATCCTGACTTGCCAAAACGATTTGAACTCAATGCAGAACTCAATCAACCCGACAGGGCTACAATGTATGGTGGGCAAGATAAAGGCTACATTGATTATCCATTTTTAAACAATTAATTTACAAGTACATTGAACAATAATATTTTAGTAGTCTTTACAATAGACACAGACAATTTGCCAAGCAATTTTCAAGAAATTATTAAACACGAGCAAGAAGTAATTGCTCAATGGAAAGTTGACGGAATTATAGAACATCTTTTTTTAAGACAAACTAAAAACGGTGCTGTAATCGTATTTAAGGATATTGACGAAGTGAAGGCAAAAGAATTGATGGAAACACTTCCGCTTTATCAATTTGTAAAATCGGTAGAGTATTTTCATTTGATGAAGCAGTTTTAAGTAGGACAGAAAATGTAACGCTGCAAATACATGTAACCTTTAGTAAGAGAAGCCCCTCCTTACTCGTTTTGAACGAGCATTTTCATCTAAAAAAAATCCACAACATTACGTGCTGTGGATTTTTGTTTTTTTAAGTAAAAAGTTGAGCTAATTATTAGCTTTTTTGCGCTTCGTTTTCTTATATCTTTTGAAGTGCAATAAGCTTAGTTTTTCCCTATTTTATTTTATTGGTAAGTGAATGTTTTAAACTCAGACTGCACTACCACTTCTTTAACTGCTGAGGTTTCCACTCTTCCTGAAATTTGAGCATCAATATTGAAGCTACTTGAAATGTTGATAATGCTTTCAGCGGTTGTCCTGTCTGTATAGATTTCCAAGCGTTGTCCCATATTGAAAACTTGATACATTTCTTTCCAATCAGTTCCTGCTGCTTCTTGAATCATTCGAAATAGGGGAGGCACTGGCAGTAAATTGTCTTTCACCACACGCAAAGGTTTGGGTAAGTAATGAAGCACTTTACTCTGTCCGCCGCCGCTGCAATGTATGATACCATGAATCTTATCAAAATGTTGTTCCAAAACTTTTAAGATGACAGGTGCATAGGTTCTTGTTGGCGACAACAACATTTTACCAACATTTAAAGGTGTAGAGGTGGCATCGGTTAAATGATAATGACCATTATACACTACTTCTTTAGGTAAATTCGGGTCCACACTTTCAGGATATTGGCTAGCGTAGTCATGATGCAACATTTCGTGTCTTGCGCTTGTCAAGCCATTGCTTCCCATGCCACTATTGTATTCGGTTTCGTAGGTAGCTTGACCATAACTTGCCAAACTCACTACCACATCGCCAGCTTGAAGATTATCAGTTGTCACTAATTTGCTGCGTTTCATTCTGCATGCCATTGTACCATCCACAATCACGGTGCGCACCACATCACCCACATCGGCAGTTTCACCGCCCATCAAATGAACTTCGATGCCATGAGATTTGAGCACGTCAAAATAGGATTGAGTACCATTGATGAGCGCTGAAATAACTTCACCCGGAATAAGATGTTTGTTTCTGCCAATTGTGGAGGAATAAGTAAAAGGACCCACAGCACCAACACAAAGCAAATCATCAATATTCATGACGATGGCATCGATGGCAATACCTTGCCAAACGCTTAAATCACCTGTTTCTTTCCAATACAAATAAGCAAGAATTGATTTTGTTCCTGCACCATCGGCATGCATCAAATTACAATAATCAGCATCATTGCCCCAATAATCAGGATATATTTTACAAAAAGCTTTGGGATGCAAACCCATATCTAATTTGGAAATAGCTTGATGAACATCTTCTTTTTGTGCTGAAACGCCTCTGAGATTGTAACGATTATTTGTGGACATGTGAAATTATTGGTAATTGGCTTGCAAAGATAAGCAGTTGCAACCGCTGTTAAATTCTAGGGAGTATTTTTATATATGATTAGTTGAGACAAATAAAAAGCCCTGTAAGAATACAGGGCTACTGTTTATATAAAACAAAACAAAACCGGAGGTTGATATGTGAAACTTTGAAATAATTCAAGTGTTTCGCACCGAAACTAAATACTTGACATTTAAATTTCCTTGAAGAATTATTTTACAATTCAAGTAAAATTTAGTGTCTATTTAGCAATTTTTTACTTTTTGATTGTGATTTCAAAATCAATAGATATTGCCTAATAACTTCTGAAATGCTTGATAAAAAAGTGTTTTAAATGTTTTTACTGTTTTTGAATGTTTTGAAATTTAATGATTTTTTGTTTTTGTTTGTTTTTGTTTGTTTTTGTTTGATGATGTAAAGGTGCAGGTTTGAAATAATTCAAAATAGGGGAAATCCTAAATAGAGTTAGTTTTTGACAATTGATTTTTATTTTTTGATATTTCTGAATGTAAGATTGATTCTAGGTTCCATGATTTTTTTTTGGGCAGGGATTTGATGAAGCCAATGATGTTGTGTTTCACCAGTCATTATCATTAACGATCCAGAACCTAGATAATATTGATGTTTTTCGTTTGGTAACTTTTTATGTTTCAAATCAAATCGCCTAATTGCCCCAAGGCTTACTGATGCAATAATTGGATTAATGCCCAATTCTTTTTCATCATCAGCATGCCAACCCATTTTGTCATTCCCATTTCTATATAAGTTCAGCAAAACGCTATTGAAAGTCACATTATTCAATTGAGTTTCTATTGCATCTTTGATTTCAAGAAGAACTTCCGTCCAAGATGTTGGTTCACAAACAATTCCCGAATATTCATAAACACATTGTTCCTCCCCATACCAAGCCGTTTTCCTCGGAACAAGATAAGTTTTGCCAAACATTTTAATTTGCTCTTCTTTCCATTGTATGTTTTCAAGCAATTGTTTGAAATACAATTCACTTTTTTTGATGTCTAAAAAATGTGGCATCAACCACAATTCTCCATCTTGGAGTTTTATTTTTTGAAACTCACTTTTTTCTTCAAACAGCTCTTTCTGAAACAACATGAGCAAAGCAATTAATGAATCCAAAACAAATTCAATGTAAATAGGTTGTTTGAAATTCTTTCCAACTTATTTCAATCGCCACAGATTACCATTTGACCTTCTTTGTTGTTAATGATGTTTTTTTTCAAGGTTTGACTTGAAGCCATTGTATAAAAAAAACTAGAACAGTTGTTAAAACAAAAAGTAATGGTTTATTATTCAACTTGACTAATTGAAGTTTTGATTTATGAAATTGTTCAAGTCCAATATCTATTTTCAAAGTTGTATAAATCCTGACAATTATGGGAAATTAATAAATGTATGCAACTTTTAAATTATTATTTTAATATTAAATTCAATTCAGTTCAATTCAGTTCAATTGTAATAAAATACATTATAAAAACAAACTCAATTTTTCTGAAATGTAAGCTAATGTTGTTTATCTAAATCTTATCAAATTCAGTTTTTTTAAGGATGAATTACAGATTATTTCATGCTAACTTCTTTTTCCATCCATCCACCACCTAAAGCCTTGTATAAGCGTATTTTGGCTTGTTGTTGTTGCTGAACAATTTCCAAATAATCAAGGCGTGCTTTTAAATTAATCGTATGTTTTTGAAAAAGGTAGGGTTATATAGTCACGATATGGTGTTCATATAGTAACATTTTCATCATAAAAAAGGTCAAACTTAGAAATTTTGAAAATATATTCTTAATCTATTTAACCTCAAGTGCTTTACCCATTTGGGTTTCATCCAAATGCCCATGCTCCAAAACAAGATAACCGTTCACGAATGTATGCGTTACTTTAGTTTGAAAAGTTGTTCCCTCTAGTGGCGACCAGCCACATTTGGATAAAATATTACTTTTGTCAACTGTCCAAGGTGCATTGAGATCAACAATTGTTAAGTCAGCAAAATAACCTTCACGAATAAAACCTCTTTTTTTAATCTTGTAAAGTATTGCAGGATTATGACACATTTTTTCAGCAATTTTTTCTAACCCAATAAGCCCTTGTTTATAGAACTCAAGCATTATGTTTAGTGAATGCTGAACGATTGGCGCACCCGACATAGCTTGAAAATATTTTTTCTGTTTTTCTTCTAGCGTGTGAGGTGCGTGGTCTGTTGTGATAATATCAATCCTATCATCCAATAAAGCTTTAAGTAATCCTTTTTTATCATTTTCTGTTTTAATAGCAGGATTCCATTTTATTAATGTGCCCAACCGTTCATAGTCTTTGTCAGAAAACCAAAGATGATGTACTGAAACTTCAGTTGTTATGTTTTTTTCTTCAAGTGGAATGTCGTTTCGAAAAAGATGAGTTTCTGCTTCAGTGGTCAAATGAAGAATATGAAGCCTTGCTTGGTGTTTGTTAGCAAGTTCTATAGCTCTTTTAGTGGCTTCGTAACATGCTTTTTCACTTCTTATTTTTGGATGAAATTCAATAGGCACATCTTCACCATATTGTTCTCGATAGAGCTCTTCATTTTCTTCAATTATTTGTTCTTTTTCCGAATGAATAGCAATAATGGAAGTGCAGTTAGCAAACAACTTTTCTAATGTTTCAGGATTGTCGGCTAGCAAATTTCCTTTTTTTGTAAAATAAAGTCCGTCATCCGAAACACCTAAAAGTTTAGATTTATCAATATTAATTACATAATCAAGATTGTCACCATTAACACCTAAAAAGAAACCATAGTTGGCTAAAGATTTTTTCGAGGCTATTTCATATTTTTCATTTAATAACTCAACGGTTAATACATTAGGATAGGTATTGGGCATATCAATAAAAGAAGTGACACCACCTGCAACAGCTGCCTTGCTTTCTGAATGAAGGTCACCTTTATGGGTTAAGCCCGGTTCTCGAAAATGAACTTGCCCGTCTATAATTCCCGGAAACAAATATTTGCCTGTTCCATCAATTACAATGCTGTTTTGCTCGTCGATCTGATGTCCAATTTTTTTAATGACATTCGATTCAATTAATAGGTCTGAAACAGTTATGGTGCCTTCGTTTACGATGCTGATATTTTTAATTAATGTTGTTGTTGCCATTGTGAATAAGCTAACTTTTGATTGTTGGATATTATTGTGTTTTTGACCTTTGAACATCAGGCGTTATAGCCTAAATGCCCTTTTAATTTGTGGTTAAAATTATTAGTTTGTTTTTGAATTTAAATATTGAATCTTTTCATTTTCAGTAAAAAGCATTCGTAATAAAAATCCCCGAACTAAAACAAACAAGAAACGAGCATTTTTGCTATTCTGCAAAATAATAGCAGTTGTAGCTTTCACCTACATTAATTGTTCTGTCAGATTTAAGCATTGTGATATTTTTTAAAAAACCAAACTTTCAATAAATCAGCTGTTATAATATACAAAGCCACAATCAACAACATTACACCTAAGTTTACCATTGGTAGAGGGGACAAACCTATATCATTAGCAAAAGGTAGATAAGGCAAAACGATGGTCATTATTAAGCCCAAAACACTTAAAATGAAAAGATATTTACCCGGCTTACTTTTGAAGAAATTTCTGTGTGTTCTAATGATAAAGAGGATAAATAATTCTGTCACAATAGATTCAAAGAACCAACCCGTTTGAAATGCCGATTCTTTTACTTTTAAAAAATAAAAAAGAGAAAGGAAAGTTATTACATCAAATAAAGAGCTATGGATACCAAATATTACCATGTAGTTGCGAATAAATTTCAAGTCCCATTTCCCTGGTTTGTCCAATTGTTCTTGGTCAACATTGTCAGAGGCAACGGTGAGGTAAGGAAAATCGGTTATGAAATTCATCAATAAGATTTGTTTAGGAAGCATGGGTAAAAAGGGTAGTAGAAGGGAGGCAATAGCCACGCTAAACATATTCCCGAAGGTTGAACCGGTGTTGATGAAAATATATTTTAAAGTATTGGCAAAGGTTTTCCTTCCTTCCTTGATACCATCTACTAACACCATTAAATTTTTTTCCATAAGCACAAAATCTGCGGCCTCTCTAGCCACATCCACTGCATTTTCAACTGAAATGCCAACATCGGCTGCATTTATTGCTGATACATCATTGATACCATCGCCCATGTAGGCAACAGTAAAAGTCTTTTTAAGTGCTAGTATGATGCGTTCTTTTTGTTGTGGTTCTACTTCTGCAAAAATGTGGGTTTCCTTTACTAGATGCTTCAATGCTTCTGGGCTTGTACTAAACAGTTCTTTTCCTGTCATTACAACTGGTTCTTTTATACCAATGTTTAATCCGATGCATCTAGCAACATTAGCATTGTCGCCAGTGATAATTTTCAAACCAACTTTTAATCTACTCAGTGCATCAATAGTGGCTATTATATCTGATTTTACGGGGTCGTTCATGAGGATAAATCCTGCAAAAATCATATCTGTTTCAAGATCTTTTGAAATGCTGTTTGCATCAATCGGTTTGTAGCAAATGGAGATAACCCTTAATCCATCAGCACCATATTGAACAAACTTATTTTCCAATTCTTGTTTGTGTGCAGCAATATCTTCAACACTTTCATTGCCTATTTTTATTGTCGAGCAGATGCTCAGAATTTGGGGGAAAGCACCTTTGCTAATGAGTAACTTTTCATTTTCTATGCTGACGCCGATGCTTAGTCTTTTTCTAATAAAATCATAGGGCACTTCACCGATTTTTTCAACTGAAAATTTGAAGTCATGTTGCATTTGTTTCAACGCATCATCAATTGGGTTGGAATATCCTGCTTCAAGTGAAGCGTTCCAAAAAGCCAGTTGTTTTACAAATTCACTTTCTTGCCCTAAACCATTTACAATGCCTGACACTGTAATACTCCCTTCTGTGATAGTTCCTGTTTTATCTGTGCATAGTAAATTTACTTCTCCAAGATTCTGAATGGAATTAAGTTTCTTTACGATTACTTTTTTCTGTAACAATTTTTTTGCTCCAGCACTCATGGCAATAGTTGTAATGGCAGGTAACAATTCAGGCGCCATTCCTACTGCTAAAGCCAATGCAAACAGAGCAGACTCAATGATGCCTTTGTGATTCAAGAGGTTGACCACAAGAATAAATACAGCTAATATCAAAGTGATTTTCATCAGGAAGAAACCAAAATCTTTGATACCTTTTTCAAATGTAGTTTCAATTGTACCTGATGCACTTTTTGTGATACTTCCGAATATGGTTTCTTCTCCTGTTTCAATAACCAAAGCTTTGGCATTTCCACTTACAATGTTTGTTCCTTCCCAAAGGCAATTTATTCGTTTACTCAGTTCCGTTTGTTCCTCCAAAACACATGCTTCTTTTCTGGTCGGAAATGATTCACCTGTTAAACTTGCCTCATTGGCATATAGCTCTTCTGATTCTATGATGAGGCAGTCAGCAGGCAACAGATCACCTGCATGCAAAATAATTACATCACCTTTAACTATTTGAGTGGATGCAATCTCTTGTTGCCTTCCCTCACGAACAACGGTCGCTTTTAACGAAAGCATGGATTGAAGTTTCTCCACAACTTTTCCTGCATTCCTTTCTTGGAAAAAACTGAGTAAACCGGTTGATAAAACAATAAATAGAATGATTAACACATCAGAGGTATCACCAAGAAACCCCGAAATAATCACTGCTCCAATTAAAAGGAGCATAAGTGGACTTTTATACTGACTTACAAAAAGTAAAATGTCTTTTTTGAATGCAGATTTGCTTTGGGGATGCAGTCCTTGTTCAAGTAGAATCTTATCTGCTGATGCCTGAGATAGTCCGTTTACTGAGCTATTTAATTGTTGAAACCAATGCTTGGTGTCAAACTGCCAAAATTTATTTTCAGTCGTTTTTTGCATATGGTCTTTATTTGTTTTTTAATTCAATCATTTCGCTGCGAATAAGTGAATTTAATCAGCTAGTCCGATCCTTTGTTACACTTAAGACTTAAGATCAAATACAGGCTTGAAAATCAGAAATTATAAAATCCAAGCTTGTCCTTAGACAATCTAAATTTATCATTTTGTTTTTTAATTTTTAAGTTTAGATTTTTTAGGCATCTCAAGCTTTGCGCAACATATCAAAAAGCAAAAATGCCCGAACTTAACAAGTAAGAAGCAGGCATTTTTGTTTTCATTGGGTAATAGAGTATTACCAATATTTCTTTCTATCCACAAACCTTGTAACAAGCCTGAGGTTTAGCGTTCACATTGTTTTGTGAACCACCTTTATTAAAACAGTTCTTTCCATTTAAACTTTGGTAAACCAAAGGGTAAAACAACTACGGCTATAAACCATAAAATAGGTCCACCATAGGTGCCCAAGTCTCCCTTAATATGTCCTGGTGTAACTTGTAAAAACAAAAAAGATAAATCAGCCAATCCAATGATGAATAAACCTATGAAATAGGCAAGCCAAGGTTTAGTGTTTTTCCAAAGTATCACTCCCAATAATATACCAAGCAATCCATAACCTGCCACATCTAAACAAAAGTTGAGAATGAAGTTGGCAGTTACCTTAAGTGTCATAGGGTCAGTGGCAAATTGAAATTGATCTATAGGCATTTTATCACCACCAATTAATGCACTCCATAAACCTCTATTGGGGTCTGTAGTGTATTGGTTAACACCAATATAACCTACATAAATATGCAATACACCCCAAATAACATAAGCAATCGCCCCGATTTTTATTGCATTGTTGAGTTTTTTTCGATTTTCATTTTTGCTACTGTCCATTTATTAAATATTTAATTTATTAATGGTGCAAAATTGCAACGCTGAAACCGAATACTTTTTTACCTAGGTTAAAAAATCATTTCTTGGCTCTTATTCTGCTTAAAGTTACTTGTGACATTCCCAAATAACTTGCAACATCTCCTAAGCTTATCCTTTGCAGTAAATGATTGTTTTCATTGATAAACTCTTCATAGAGTTCTGTTGCATCTGCGTCAAACATCTCTTTAATACGTTTTAAATTCACAACAGCGACCATCGTAAATATTTTTCTCGAGAAGGTTTCAAAGGAATGATGTTTGCTACACAATTCTTCAAAATCAGAGTAGTCAATAGCGCTAGTTTCAGTGTCTTCCAAAGCAATGGTATAGAATTGTGATGGTGTTTGATTAACAAAACTGTCTAGAACAGTGAAGAAATTGGATTCTGAAAAAAAACGTAGAATAAAAACTCTTTCTTTGTGATGATAATAATGCTTTACCAATCCTTTGTCAATAAAAAATAGATTATTACATATTTGACCTTCTTTGTTTATGACTTGTCCTTTTTTAAAAGACTTTGTTTTAATTCTGCTAATAAGGTCTTCTTCTGCTTCTTTTGAAAGCTGAGAAACTTTGTTCACATTTTTTATAAAATCCTTCATCTATTTCTAAAAATATTGTTGTGTTTTATGGTTTTTCAACGTTTTAGGCATTTCATCTATTGGGCAAAATGTTAGTTACTGCCGTTTTTCATTCTGTCATCTAAAGTGTATTTTCATTTAATGCTCTGTCCAAAAGTCAATAAGTTGTTGTCTGGGTCGAGTAATGAAAATTCCATTTGTCCCCAAGGTTTTGTTACTAAATGTCCGTTTGGGTGAATTGAAATTTTGTTGTCTAAAAACGTTTGGTAAAGTTCATCAATGTCGTTTGTTCTGATGTAAACTTGTCCATAGTTTTCTTTGGGGTCAAGTGCTTTGAACTCAAAAAAGTGAATTTGAATATTGTCTTTATACAACATCAAATAACCCTCAAAGTCATACTCGCCAAAAACCCGAAAACCTAATTTATTTACATAATAGCTCTTAGTTACCGCCTTATCCCTCATTGGTAACTTTGGATTTATTGCTGTCAGCATAATTTATTGTTGGTGAGTTGTAATTATAAAATAACGTTCCATGTAGGAGCAGAGGGTAGGGGTTCTAAAGTTCTTCCTTCATTTTATTCTTTAGTAAGAGGAAAGAAAAATTAGACAGACCTGCACTTTGCTACACGTAGTTGGTTGTAAGTGCTTTGTTTTCATTTTTGTAACTGGATTTAATTATGTTTCTTCTCATCTATCGACATGATAATATTGACTATTCCAACTCTTTTTATTCCAATGGTTTAAATTCCGAAATTGGACTTCCTTGTTTTCGTAAAATATATTCATCAGCTCCTTCAATAATGTGATTTTTCAATTCTCCGATTTTTTCATAGCCTAAGCGATTATATAATTTCTGTGCTTGAAGATTGAAAGAAGTAACACACATGAAAACATTTGGAAACTTTTTCATCAGCTTTTCTTCGCTGAATTTTAAAAGGGTTGTTCCAATTCCTTTTCCTCTTTGGTTGTGACAAATACAAATGGTTTGAATATAGCCACGAAGGACACCATAAAATTGAAGCACTACAAAACCTAAAAATTCATCTCCTTCTGTTGCAATATAAACTTCCTTGTAATCACCACTAACCGCTAATTTGCATTTTTCAAAGTTGAATTTTAATGAAATGAATGGTTCAGATTGGCTCATCAATTCAGCACATTGGTTCAACTCGTTTTCGTTTGTGGTTAATTTTATTTCCATATTCTAAATGCTTACCAAATTTTATTATGTTCCGAACTTATAATTTAAAGCTAGAATCAAAGAATTACGCCAAAACTGAGTTTGTCTAAAACCTAATTTAGACAATTAAATATACTTAATAAAAAATCATAAGGAAACAATTTAACTGAAGAATGTAAAATAAGATTTTGGAAATGATAAAAAAGCGGTGCAGATTTTTGACTTAACCACCTGTACAAAACTTCATCCTCCGCGAGGTGTACGCTAAAAAACCGAACA
>CAZNVQ010000064.1:0-14021 GCA_964576425.1 uncultured Flavipsychrobacter sp.
AAACTCCCAATACAGAAGCAGGCATAGTTGAAGAAGTCATTACACCATTGTTCATTACTGAAAAGTTTGCAGTTGAAGTTTTAACAGTAACATTGAAGTTCTTATTAGAACGAAATTTAATCTCTTGTGCAGCACTTTCAACACCGTTAGTATAATCGTTAACTGTTGTAAAAGGAAGGGTTGCTGTAGCACCAGTTGCAGAACCGTTACCAGTAAAAGTGATTTCCAATGCATTTGATAATGCCAATTGAACAGTTTGAGAAGCTGTGCTTGACGCATTAGACTGAGCGAAAGAAGCAGTAGAGAAACTTAAAAGAGCAGCGATGGCGATGATAATTTTTTTCATGTTTTTCATGTTTTTTGTGTTTTTGTTTGTTGTTTAAATTGTTTGTTTGATTTGTTGTTTTTATTTGATGATACAAAGATGCGGCGTGTTTTCACGCTTGCAAACAAAACACAAGGGCTTAACAGCCGATTTGTAAGCCCGTAACAAAGCGTTAAGAAATGAAATATTTTGTTTTTCAAATTATTATCGTTATATTGCAATATTATAATAAACTAATGGGCACAACAAAGTCAATCCTTTTCTCTGAACAGCAAAATAATTTAGCCACGCTTCTAAAAGCAATTGCACATCCTGCAAGAATCGCTATCATAGAATACTTATTAAAAGTTAATTCATGTATTTGCGGCGACATTGTCAACGAACTTCCATTGGCACAAGCCACCATTTCACAACATCTTAAAGAACTCAAAACAGTTGGCATTATCAAAGGAAACATTGAAGGAAATGCAATTTGCTACTGCTTGGATGAAAACAAATGGCAAGAACTTCAACAATATATCAATCACATTGCCATCCAATTAACCAATAAAAAAACGTCTTGTTGTTAATCATAAAAACCAAATCATATGTATTTATCTGAAATCAAAAACATCCTTCCTTCTATCGATAAGTTGATTTTTGCTCTTGAAGACGGCACATCAATTCCAGAACATTTTCATGTAACTGAAATTGGCATGGTCAACAAACATTTTATCGACTGTGGCGGCACTATTCGAACTGAGAAAAAAGTCAATTTTCAATTGTGGCATGCCAACGATGTTGACCATCGTTTACAACCTCAAAAATTGATGCAAATCATTCAACTTTCAGAAGATAAACTAACACTAGAAGATGCTTCAATTGAAGTGGAATTTCAAGGGAGAACCATCGAACAATATGATTTGAACTTCGATGGTAAACATTTTGTTTTGGTTAGCAAAAAAACAGATTGTTTGGCACAAGACAAATGTGGTATTCCGCAAGAAAAATTACAACCCAAAGTCAAAACAACTGCATGTTGCACACCCGGAAGTAGTTGTTGCTAAACGAACAATAAAAAATTATTTATGCAACCTAGATTAAAATTTTTAGACCGATTCCTGACGCTTTGGATTTTTCTTGCCATGGCGATTGGTGTAGCTATTGGTAACTTTTTCCCCAACACTCCTACATTCATCAATTCGTTCAACTGTGGGACAATTAATGTTCCATTAGCCGTTGGTTTGATTTTGATGATGTACCCGCCTTTGGCGAAGGTTGATTTCAAAAAAGTGCCACAAATGTTTCAACAACCTAAATTGCTTTGGACTTCTTTTTTTATCACTTGGATTGTAGGACCATTGCTCATGTTTTTGTTGGCAACTTTCTTTTTGAAAGATTATCCAGAATACATGACAGGGTTGATTATCATTGGTTTAGCACCTTGTATTGCAATGGTCATTGTTTGGAATGAATTAGCAGGAGGCAACCGAGAATTGACTGCGGGCTTAGTTGGCATAAATAGTGTTCTTCAAGTTTTGTTTTTTAGTTCTTATGCCTATTTCTATTTACACATTATGTTACCCTTGTTTCATATCCATGCTTTAGATATTGACATATCTTTTTGGGATATTCTTAAAACAGTTTTTCTCTATTTAGGAGTTCCGTTTTTGATGGCTGTGATGAGTAGAATGATATTAGTAAAAACTAAAGGAACTCAATGGTTCAATACTAAATTCATTCCAAAAATTTCACCGCTCACTTTGATAGCGTTGCTCTTCACTATTGTCGTGATGTTTAGTTTAAAAGGCAATATGATAGTTGCGCTTCCGATGGATGTTTTGCGTGTTGCGCTTCCACTAAGTATTTTCTTTGTCATCATGTTCTTTTTAATGATTTTTGTCAGTAAAAAAATTGGTGCTAGTTATCAAGATGCAGCTTCATTATCCTTCACAGCAAGTGGCAATAATTTTGAGTTGGCAATTGCTGTTGCAATAGGAGTTTTTGGCATCAATAGTGGTCAGGCTTTTGCAGGAGTAATTGGTCCTTTGGTGGAAGTTCCTGCTTTGATTTTGTTGGTGAAAGCAAGTTGGATGTTGAAAAGAAAATATTTTATCGAAAAGCATTAAAATATAATCATGTTTGAAACGCTAAAAAAGACAATTAGTCAGCTTAAAGCTGTTGAAATTTCATCTGAAAGAAAGTTGGTTCTTCAGCCTTTGATTGATTTTATTCAAAGCAAGAAAGATCAAAACCAAACGATTAGATTGAATTTCATTTGTACACATAATTCAAGAAGAAGTCATTTGTCGCAGATTTGGGCACAAACTTTGGCTTATTATTTTAATATTCCCAATATATATTGTTATTCAGGAGGAACAGAAGCAACTGCTTTATTTCCTAAAGTGGCGGAAACATTGAGGAATCAAGGGTTTCAAGTCTATAAAATAGCTGAAGGCATCAATCCGATATACGCAATCCAATATTCGATAAATGAACAAGCCATCATTGGTTTTTCAAAGAAATATAATGATGATTTCAATCCCCAAAATGATTTTGTGGCCATCATGACTTGCGATAATGCAGATGAAGGTTGTCCCATAGTTGTTGGTGCAATTGAAAGAATTCCAATAAAATATACTGACCCGAAACAATTTGATAACACAACAATGATGGATGAAAAGTATATTGAAAAAAGCATGGAAATAGCATCAGAATTATACTATGTCATGAGTTTTATTCAATAAAAGTTTAGCGGATTATAAATGTAATTCTAAGTAGTAAATCCGCTAAATTTGACATAATGAAGATAAAATATTGTTCTGCTGAAGAAGCAGTTTTGTTAGTTGAAAGTGGCAACAGAGTGTTTATACACGGAAGTGCTGCAACTCCACAAAAATTATTATCCGCACTACTTCAAAGAGCTGGTCAAATCAATCAAGTAGAGTTAGTTGCCATCTCAACTTTTGGTGATATTGATTGGAATCATCAAGCCATCAAAGAGAGCTTTTATTGGAATTCTCTTTTTGTATCTGCCAATGTAAGAGATTGGGTGAACAGCGATTATGGTGACTATGTGCCCATTTTTCTTAGCGAAATTCCTAATCTTTTCAAAAATAATTATTTACCGCTTGATGTGGCAATGATTCATGTTTCACCACCCGATGCACATGGATTTTGCACGCTAGGAACTTCTGTTGATGCTGCTTTGACCGCTGTTAGAATGGCAAAAAAAATTATTGCTCAGGTTAATCCAAACATGCCTCGAACTCAAGGAGATAGTCATTTTCATTTTTCAAAGTTCGATGCTATGATTTGGGAAGATGCACCTTTACCTGAAGTTGATTACAGTTGTAAAATTGATGAAGCAACTATTCAGATTGGTAAAAATGTTGCCGCTCTAATTGAAGATCAATCAACTATTCAAATGGGCATTGGCTGCATACCTGATGCTGTGCTTCAGTCCTTAACCAATCATAAAGGTCTTGGTGTTCATACTGAAATGTTTTCAGATGGAATCATTCCCCTTGTTCATTCTGGAGTCATTACCAACGAACACAAAAGAATTCGACCAGGGAAAATTGTAACGACTTTTGTTGCAGGCACTAGAAAGCTGTATGATTTTGTTCATGACAATCCAGAAGTTGTTTTTTTGGATGTTGCTTATGTAAACGACACTTCTGTTATTCGTAAAAACAAAAAAGTAGTTGCTATCAATAGTGCAATTGAAATAGATTTTACTGGTCAAGTTTGTTCAGATTCTATTGGTACCTATCAGTTTTCGGGCATTGGTGGTCAATTAGATTTCATGCGTGGAGCTTCGCTTTCAGAAGGAGGAAAACCAATCATTGCGATTCCATCAATAACCAATAAAGGTGTCAGTAGAATTGTGCCTTTACTCAAGCCTGGCGCAGGTGTAGTTACGACAAGAGGACATGTTCATTATGTGGTTACAGAATATGGCGTTGTCAATTTGTATGGAAAAAACTTAGAACAAAGGGCGGAATTACTCATTTCCATAGCTCATCCAATGCACAAAGAAGCAATGGAAAAAGCTTACTTCGAGAGATTCAAACGCTTGCCTAAAAACATTTAAAAACCAAAATATGTCTGATAAAACACAACTCAACATAACCATAGTGCAACCCAATATTATTTGGGAAAATAAGCAGGCTAATTTTTTAAAAATAGAACAATTGCTCATTGCACATCAAAGTAAAATGGAATTGGTTTTTTTGCCTGAAATGTTTTCAACAGGGTTCAGCATGCAACCACAACAATTGGCGGAAACCATGGACGGCGAGTCGGTTTTGTGGATGAAAACCATCGCAGCAAAACATCGATGTGTGTTGGTTGGAAGTTTGATTATCGAAGAAGACAATAAGCATTTTAATAGATTGTTGTGGGTTCAACCTGATGGTAAAATTGGACATTATGATAAAAGACATTTATTTGCTTATGCTGGTGAGGATGAACATTACCACTCAGGCGACAAGCGAATGATTGCAAGTGTGAAAGGCTGGAAAATCAATCTTGCCATTTGTTACGATTTAAGATTCCCTGTTTGGTTGCGCAACAAGAATGAAGCTTATGATGTGTTGGTAGTTGTTGCCAACTGGCCGTCAAAAAGAAGTCTTGCATGGAAAACTTTGTTGCAAGCAAGAGCTATCGAAAACCAAGCTTTTGTTGTTGGTGTGAATCGTGTGGGGACAGATGCCAATCAGCATGTTTATGTAGGAGAAAGCAGTGCTTTTGATCCACTTGGCGCAGCAATTTTTCAGCTTGATGACCAAGAACAAATTAAGACAATCACGCTAGACAAAAAACTTTTAACTGACATTAGAGAACAACTTCCTTTTTTAGATGATGCCGATGATTTTGTAATTATTTAGGACATAATTATTCAAATTATAGTAGAAAATTTATTTCCATAAAATATTTAGTTATTTTAGCTTTTTAACAATTAACTCAAACTGACTTTCAATTCATGAAAAAAATATTACTAAGTTTAATCGTTTGCCTAACAGCCCAATTTTCAATTGCACAAACCACCAAAGTGGTTATTGAAACTGATTCTGGTAAGATTGTTATGGCATTGTATGACAACACACCGCAACACCGTGACAACATGATTAAATTAGTTAAAGAGCGTTTTTTTGATAGCACTCTTTTTCATCGCATTATTCCCAACTTTGTGATTCAAGGCGGCGACCCTGAATCTAAAAAAGCAACTCCTGGGCAAATGCTTGGAAATGGTGAGCTGGGTTATCGCATTCCAGCTGAAATCAATGATTCCAATTTCCACCAAAGAGGTGCAGTGGGAATGGCGCGAGACAACAATCCTGAAAAAGCATCTTCTGCTTGTCAATTCTACATCGTAACGGGAAGAAAATATGAAGACAATGAACTAGATAGACTTTCACAACGTGGAAGAAATTTCACACCGCAACAAAGAGAAATTTATAAAACCCAAGGCGGAACTGCAATGCTTGATGGCAACTACACGGTTTTTGGAATTGTGCTCGAAGGAATGGATGTAGTGGATAAAATTTCGATGATGCCACGCAATCAAATGGACCGCCCAAACACAGACATCAAAATGAATAAAGTATATATTTGGGAACCAAAGAAAATGCCAACGAAAAAAGGAAAAACACAATCGAAAAAAGGGAAAAAATAATGACTTTGGCGCACCAAAATTGCAAGTTATTTCTTGACGAAAAAATTAGGCTGTATCATCAGCCTTTTTTTATTGCCAACGATCCCATTTCCATTCCTCACCAATTTTCAAAACCACAGGATATTGAAATCAGTGGCTTTTTTGCAGCCATACTTGCTTGGGGCAATCGAACAACCATCATCAATAGTTGTAAAAAATTATTGAAACTCATGGACGATTCACCACACCAATTTATTACTCAGCATCAACCACAGGACTTGAAACCATTTTTAAGTTTTGTTCATCGAACGTTCAATGCAACTGATTTGCTATATTTTATTTTCGTCTTGCAACAACATTATCTTCACCATGAAAGCCTTGAGCCTGCTTTTGGACCATTCGATAAAACGTCTTGGAATGTGAAACAAAACTTAATTCAATTCCATCACTATTTTTTTTCTTTCGAACATCCACAAAGAACACTAAAACACATAGCAACACCTCAAAGAAAATCAGCTTGTAAAAGACTCAATATGTTTTTGCGATGGATGGTTCGAAACGATGAAAAGGGCGTTGACTTTGGGTTGTGGCGAAATATAAAACCTGATCAATTGGTTGTTCCGCTCGATGTGCATGTTGCAACTGTGGCACATCGTTTAGGATTGATTCCTTCTGAAAAATCGAATTGGGATAATGCGGAACAGTTAACCAATTTGCTCAAAACTTGGAATCCAAATGACCCGTGTATATATGATTTTGCGCTATTTAGTTTAGGTGTTGAAGAGCGTTTTTAAATCAAATAAGTTGTGCCTTCTTCCGTTGCAATTACATTTGAAAAAACTGTTGCAGCCTCTTCTTGAAAAGCTTCAATCGTCTTGTATTTCGAAGAATAATGTCCTAAAAGCAATTGTTTTACATTAGCCAATTTGGCCAAGGTTGCCGCTTGAATGGCTGTGCTATGGAAGCGTAATCCTGCTTTTTCAATATCTTTTTCCAAATAGGTACTTTCGTGATACAAAACATCAACACCTTTGATATGATCTAAAAAAGAAGTTGTGAAAATGGTATCTGCACAATAAGCATAAGATTTTACAGGAGAACTAGCCTCCGTCACAAGATGATTGGCAACAACTTCACCATTCATTCTTTCATAATCTTCACCTTGTTTTAGTCTAGGATAAAAATATTGTGGAACTTGATATTTTTTACATTGTTCAGCTAATAACTTTCTTCCTTTCGATTGCGTTCTTATCACAAATCCATGACAAGCAATTCTATGTTCGGTCGGAAAACAATGAACAGTAAACAAATTATGATCAACAAGCAGTCCTTGAGTTTCGGGTTCTAAGGGATGAAAATGTAATGGATAATTAAATTGTGTGTCTGCAATACTCATAATGTTGTTGATGAGCGGCAGCAAATCTGTTGGTGCATATAAAAAAAGCGGTTGTGTTCTGCCCAACAAGCTCATGCTGTTGATTAACCCAAACAAACCAAAATAATGATCGCCATGCAGATGGCTTATAAAAATATGGTTGAGTTGGCGCCATTTTATACCCAATTTTTGCATTTGAATTTGTGTGTTTTCACCACAATCCAACAAAATAAGTTCACCATCAATGTCGATAATTTGGGCTGTTGGGTGTCGCCCAAATGCAGGCAAAGCCGAGTTGTTTCCTAAAATGGTCAATTTCATCAGCATCAACTAAGATTCATTAAATAAATCTCTTTCTAATATTTCCATATTAACCATATCAATGGCTTCAACTAAAGTTGGCGTTATGTTGAGGCTTTCATCCAACTCGTGTTGTTTCAGCACCGAAAGTAAGCTTCCAGGAAGATGGGTTAAAATTAATGATTGCTCCTTTTCATATATGTCTTGATGTAACGATAACCAATTTTCCAGCTCTTGTTCGTCTGCTTGGTGGCAATCAACTAAATCAATAATCAGGTTAAAATGTCCTTTTTCTGTGAGCATTTCCCATTTTTGGCGAAGGTCTGCTGCCAAAGCGGCATCAAACTGATAACCTTCGGGCGTTAAAATGCTATAATTCTCTTTGGTATCAATTTTGAAATTCATGAGTTGCAATTGAAGTGGTAATAAGTTGTAGCTTTTCTACGTTACTAAATTACTACTTCTGTGCAATTGTTTCTTTTGTACTTTTAATGAATAGAACAAGCGACATTTTTCAAAGACAAAATAAATACTGATATTGCTAGATGTAATATTGACTGAAGAACATAAAACCTAATTTCAATTATTAAAAAACTATAGAATGGATTCTAATTTCTCACCAAAAGTCAAAGAGATTATCTCCTACAGCCGTGAGGAAGCACTTAGGCTAGGAAATGATTTTATTGGCACAGAACATCTCCTCTTGGGCATGATAAGAGAAGGCGAAGGAATGGCAGTGCGTGTATTACAAACCCTTCAAGTTGACTTATTTGATTTGCGCAAAGAATTGGAACAAGCCATCAAGGATAAAAACAATCGTCCGATGGTGAATATCAATAGCTTACCGCTCACCAAACAAGCAGAAAAAGTGATTCGCATAACAGTCTTAGAAGCCAAAGCAATGAAAAGTTCTACGGTGGACACTGAACACTTAATGTTATCAATTCTCAAAAACAAGGAAAACGTTGCTACCCAAATTCTTCATCAATTTGATGTGGACTACGACCGTTTCAAAGGAGAATTGGGCATTGTGAAAGGAGACCTTCCATCCGCCGATTATGGCGGTGACTCGGGCGAAGAATTCGAAGACGAAGAAGAACGCCGTCAATTTCAACAAAGAAAAGCGGCTCCAGGAAATTCAAAATCCAAAACTCCAGTTTTGGACAACTTTGGACGTGATATAACCAAATTAGCGGAAACCGGCAACCTCGATCCCATTGTTGGTAGAGAAGAAGAAATTGAAAGAGTATCTCAAATTCTTTCTCGAAGAAAGAAAAATAATCCAATCCTCATTGGCGAACCTGGCGTAGGTAAAACAGCTATTGTGGAAGGTTTAGCCTTGCGTATTGTTCAAAGAAAAGTTTCAAGAGTATTGTTCGATAAAAGAGTGATTTCGCTTGACCTTGCTGCTTTGGTGGCAGGAACTAAATATCGTGGTCAGTTCGAAGAAAGAATGAAAGCCATCATGAATGAATTAGAAAAAAATCGTGATGTCATTTTATTCATCGATGAAATTCACACCATCGTTGGTGCGGGCGGCGCATCAGGTTCTTTGGATGCTTCCAACATTTTCAAACCAGCTTTGGCACGCGGTGACCTACAATGTATTGGTGCTTCGACTTTGGACGAATATAGAATGCACATCGAAAAAGATGGCGCACTCGACAGGCGTTTTCAAAAAGTATTGGTTGACCCACCAAGCGTGGAAGAAACCATCACCATCCTTACCAATATCCAAAGCAAATATGAAGACTATCACAATGTGTCTTATGATGTCGATGCCATTGAAGCTTGCGTGAAACTCAGCGACCGCTATATGACCGATCGTTTGCTGCCTGACAAAGCCATTGATGTAATGGACGAAGTGGGAGCGAGAGTGCATATCAAAAACATTAATGTTCCTGAAAATATCCTTGAGCTTGAAAGGAAAATTGAAGAAATCAAGCAAGAGAAAAATCGAGTAGTCAAAAGTCAGCGCTTTGAAGAAGCTGCTGCGCTTCGCGATAAAGAAAAACGTCTCGGAGAAGAGTTGGAAAAAGCAAAACTCGATTGGGAAGAAGAAACTAAAAACAAGAAATATCCAATCACCGAAGAGCATATTGCAGAAGTAGTAAGCATGATGACAGGCATTCCTGTGATGCGCATGGTGGAAGCAGAAAGCTTGAAACTTCGCCGCATGGGTGAAGATCTCAAAGGCGCTGTGGTTGGGCAAGACGAAGCTATTCTCAAAGTGGTGAAAGCCATTCAAAGAAACAGAGTTGGATTGAAAGACCCTAAAAAACCGGTCGGTTCTTTCATCTTCCTTGGACCAACTGGTGTTGGAAAAACAGAGCTTGCTCGTGCGCTAGCTCGCTATATGTTCGACAGTGATGATGCGCTCATTCGCATGGATATGAGTGAATATATGGAGAAGTTTTCCATTTCAAGATTGATTGGTGCTCCTCCAGGTTATGTGGGCTATGAAGAAGGTGGACAACTTACTGAGCGTGTGCGCAGAAAGCCATATTCTGTAGTGCTTCTCGATGAAATTGAAAAAGCACACCCTGATGTCTTTAATATTCTATTGCAAGTGTTGGATGACGGACAATTGACTGATGGACTTGGACGCAAAGTGGATTTTAAAAATACACTTATCATCATGACTTCAAACATTGGTGTGCGTCAGTTGAAAGATTTTGGAACAGGAGTTGGATTTTCAACAGCTGCAACTCAAACTGCGAGCGAAGATGTGTCCAAAGGCATTATTGAAAAAGCTTTGAAAAGAACCTTTTCACCTGAGTTTCTAAATCGAATCGACGACGTTATCATCTTCAATCCTTTGGGACAAGAAGAGATTAACAAGATTATTGACATCATCATGAAAGATGTGATGAAACGCTTGAATAATCTAGGTTTCAGCCTTGATTTAGCTGAAGGTGCAAAAAAATTCTTGGCTGAAAAAGGATACGACCAACAGTTTGGTGCAAGACCACTTCACCGTGCAATTCAAAAATATTTGGAAGACCCACTTGCAGAAGAAATTTTAGGTCAGAACATCAAATCTGGAGATAAAGTGGCGGCTGATTATAGTGAAACGGATAAAAAAATTGTGTTTACAATCGACCATCAAACAACTACGCAAGAAGCACCAAGCTCAACGGAATAAGAAAGCCAAAGCTTAGACTTTATATTTTTCCCGGTTGTATTACGCAGCCGGGATTTTTTTTCAATTCAAAACAGGATTAAATAATATTAATATTCAGCTTTATTAACATCAATTTCTTCAAACATAAAAAAGGTGGTCGTATCACACAGACCACCTTTTTCAATTTTTTTTTAGGACAACAACACTTGCCAAGCTTTGTCCACTTCACCTGAGTCAATCAAATCTTTTGCATAAAGATGTAAAGCCATATTTTTAGCTTTTTCATCCTCGCCATATTCTTTTATGATTTGCGTCAATCGGTCGTCATACAATACTTCGCTCACAACAGGAATCTCCGTACAATTACCAAGAATACCCAAATGATTGCCTGTGAGCACTGAGCTGAAACGGATATTTTCAGGCAAAGCATCGATACCAACACCTAATTTGATATTCGGTTTAGGCACTTCAAACACACTGTTTCCGGAAGCTCTGCAATAATAGTCGCCGCCCATTCGAGCCACAAGGTCAATTTTATGAGGATTGATTTTGCCATCCTCGTCCAAAACATTTTCATTGATGTGCATACACACCACTTCACATATTATGAGATTGCCTGCGCCTCCTTCATGACCAGTTTCAATCACTTGGTTCACCTTACACTCAAGCTGAACAGGGCTTTCTTTCACTCGAAATGGTTTCACCATATCGGAAGCAATGGGAGTCAAACCCGCTTTTTCAAATTCACTTGTCCCTTTTGGATATTCGCAACTCGCAAGGCTCATTTGTTGCACAATGTCGTAGTTGACCAAATTGATCACCACTTCTTTGATGGACATAGCGTTTTCCAAAGTATGTTTAATGGAATTATCGCGTACTCTTCTTGCTGGTGAAAAAATGAGAATTGGCGGTTTGCTACCGAACACATTAAAAAAACTAAAAGGTGAAAGGTTGGCATTTCCATCTTCGTCTATGGTGCTGGCAAAACATATAGGGCGCGGAGCAATTGAGCCTAAAAGATAGGCATGAAGCTGTGCTGTTTTTATTTCGCTTGGTACAATTTTTAAAGTCTTCATTTCAGTTGCAATGTAAATATTTGGGATGAAACAAAATCAACAAACAAATTTTCAGTTAAAAAGTTAGGGATAATATTATTTTAATAATGTTTAAGTAATTGTAAACTTTAGGTCTTATCTTTTAAAATTAAAAATATATAATTTAGTTTCATTAAAATTTAGATATTGAAAAAACATAAATTATATTTACTTCTCAGAACATAAATATTTCTTTTATGAACCTTGACTTTGCTCAAGAATTTTTTGTAACATATCACCAAAACGAAATGAGTTTTGATGCGTTCATGCAAGTCTTGAAACATGGAATTGTGTTAGCAAACATGCAGCAATTGGAAACCAAACATTTGTCCAACACAGATTTGAATTCTTTGAATATAGCTCTTTCTTTCAACCAACATGTACTATTGAAAGAATTAATCAGCTAAAAAAAGCCGAAAATATATTTCGGCTTGATTGAAAAAAAGACAAATTAAATCTTAGAAACGATAATGAATTCCTAGTGATACGGGAACACTAGTCGTGTTAAAAACACTATTTGCATAACCCAATCTGGAATCAACGGTTTTCACCCAAGAAATAGAAGGAGCTACTTTTGCATCGATACCAAAATGTTCTGATACATATTGTGTGAAACCAAGTTGTGCACCCAACATTCCACCATAGCCTGATTGATAGCTATATGAAGAAACATACACAAACTCAGAAGGGGTGTTAGGATTTACACGACTTGATTTTATTTCTCCATCATTTCCGGTCACCACTGGTCCAGCTGCTATACCAAAGTAAATTTTGCTAATAGGTAAATCTTCAAAACGTGTGTAAATTGGAATTACAAAGTTGCACTCAAACGCAACAGTTACAGCACGTTTTGCTAAAATAAAATCAACTTTTTCAGTGCTTAAATATTCACCGTTGTTACCAATTAACGGCCAATTTTCGCTTCTTTGCCAGTCAGTCATGCTAGCACTCAAGCCAACTTGCCAATTTTCAGCAAAGTTATAATGAAAATTTACGTTGTATAAAGGACGCCATTGTTCTTGCTTGCCTTGGTATAAAGCACCAATAGGTTTGCTTATGGAAGACATTCCTCCGTTGATTCCAACTTCAAAATCTTGCGCCAATGCCGAAAAACCTGCAGCAATTGTGGCTATGGTCAATAAAAAGGATTTCATGAAAAAAGGTATTGGGGTTCAAATTAATTAAAATAAATGGAAGGAAGCAATAGTTCGTTCATTTTCTATAAATACATTAAGACATTTGTGTAGTAAAAGCTTGATCAGAAACAACTTTCCATTATAAATTAAAATATCTAAATTAATTTGTAACCTTTTCTTTTGTTAAACTATTTATAACTTGAATGGACGCCAAAAGCTATAACAATTGTGTAAAAGACTGGTCGGATGCGTTGTTTCGATTTGCTTGGAAATGCACGGGCAATGAAGAAGATGCACGAGACATTACACAATCGAGTTTTGAGGTGTTGTGGCAAAAAAAAGACCAAGTTTTTTCTGAGAAAGCTAAATCCTTTCTTTTTCAAGTAGCCTACAATCAATCCGTGGACATTTACCGGAAGAAGGGTAGAATACAATATCAAGAAGAAATAGTTCATCAGGAAAGCTATCAACTTTCAAATCCGGATTTGAAAAAGGTATTAGACAGAGCATTGGCACAACTAGACGAACAAGCGCGCGCTTTGGTCTTGTTGAAAGATTACGAGGGATATTCTTATGATGAAATTGGACAAATAACAGAACTCACTGAATCGCAAGTGAAAGTGTATTTACACAGAGCAAGAAAACAATTGAAAAATTATTTAGTAAGCGTTGAGCATGTCATCTAAAAAATAAACAACTATGATTACGTTGGAAAATTACGAAGAATGGATGTGTCTTCATGTTGATGGAGAACTTGATGCCGCACAAACCCAAGCATTGATGGCGTTTGTGGCAGAACATCCTGAACTCAAAGATGAGTTAGCTTTATTTGAAGCCACTAAATTGAAGCCCGAAACAAAACTAATTTTTGATCAAAAAGAACAATTGCTACAACCAAAAACCATTTCATTTTTACCCTTCAATCATTGGAAAACATTGAGCGCAGCAGCCGGTTTGGCTTTGCTTCTAGGATTTGGTGCTCAACAAATTTTGAACAAAACAATCGATTCAAGTTCAACTGTTGCTCAA
>CAZNVQ010000065.1:0-14019 GCA_964576425.1 uncultured Flavipsychrobacter sp.
AATACCCAATCTTTTTGCTAATTCCATAAAATTCGGTTTGCCATAAAAACCATAATGTTGATAGAATTCAGAATCTATATCTCCGTCATATAAAGACAAAGCCGTATCGGATTCGTTTGGTGTATGTAACACTGTACTCATTAAATCGTAAGCAGGCGTTAATAGGTATTCACCTTTTTCATTTCTAATTAACGAGAAATTTTTCAAATGAGCATCACCATTGGATATTGTATAATTGAAAACAACCAATTTGAAGAATTTTTCTAAGGTAGGTATGCTTGCTGCAACATATTGTTTTATCAAACTTCCGATTTCTTCATAACTGCCTTCGTATTTGAAAGTATCACCATGTGTTTGTTTTGATCTTGATAATAGTTGGGCAAAATCTTCCTGCAAATATTTTCTTCCATCCTGCATTACATCAAATCGTTTAGTAATATATGCTGGTTGACCGTCTTTAAAATAAATTAATCCATTTGAAGCAGTCTTAATATTAAAGATTTGCTCTGCAATTTGCATGGTTACATGTTCATTTTCTGGTGCCGAGTCTGAATCAATTAATTGTCTTGCAATCGGGATAGGTTTCAAAATGTATGCTCCGCCTTTCACACATAATTCAAGTTGATTACCATTTAATTTCAAAGAATACTTCAATTGTACTCCTGATATGGAAAGTTTTTTGGAGTGATCTTGAAATATCTGAAAGTTCTCATCTTTAGGAGCCTCAAAGTTGAGAACAGCAGGTACTTTTAACTTATTAAATAGTTTTTTTCTACAAGACAAACAATAATCTATTTTTGATTCGATATAACATGCTTTACATCTCATTCTTCCAATTTTTTAACAGTAATTGCTCCAATAGTATCTTCTCCGGATGTAAGTAACAATCTTCCAAAATCATCATGTTCATCGATTTTCAATAATCTACATTGAATTTCTTTATTTACACCCTCAGATAGAAGTCCAAAAAAGAATGGAAATAATTCATCTGAGTGGAATGTTTTACTAGATTTTGGCAGTGTCAGACTGATAGAAGGATTGCTTGTGTTTTCAAGGTAACTATTATCATATGTGAAACTATATCCCCCGGAAATTGTTTTCTCGAGAATGCCAGCTTGAACTCCATTGCAGTAAACAACTCCTTTCATTATTCAACTGATTTGATTTGAACTTTTATTTCCAGTCCTAGTACATTGAAAACCTTACTTAGTACTTCTAATGTTGGGTTTCCTTTATTTTTTTCTATAGCATAAATGCTTTTGATTGTTACATCAGCCATTTCTGCCAAATCCTGTTGTTTCAACCCAAGTTCATTTCTTCTTTCTTGAACTATTTTACCAATATCTACTGAATTAATCGGCATTATAATACTTATTTAAATCAAAATTAGTCTTTTTATAATAAAAATCAAATAAATCAGTATTATATTTCCTTTTCTGAACATTTTCTAGAATATCAAATTTCAAACTAATTCAAGAGAAAAAACCAAAAATATTTGACCACATTGCCAAAATATTAAATTAAAAGCTTAGAAATTCACATATTAAAATTGTGTTTTTCCTATTGACAATAGGAAACAAACTCAACAATTATTACTCCGTCCAAAAAGTCCTATAAATTTTAAATGCTGTCTTTTTATTGAATCTGATTACAAATCTCTCAAAAAAGCTTCATTAGCTAAACTATCTTGTCGAACCCATTCATGATTGACCAATAAATTATAATGCTTCGATTGAAAATTCATTTCTGCTTCCTTGATGCCTTCAGTTTTAAAACTGCCGTAATTATTGTTAGTATTCGAAGGGCTGATCGATGTTTTACAAACTTTTAATAGAACTAAAATTAAAAGCCCAAAAGTGAATCGAGTAAAATTATCATATTTTGGATTTGAAAAATTATCTAGGTTAGGTTGCTTTATTGTTGAAGCAGTGTCATCAAGATATTGCATGAATTGCTTGTCGTATATGGATTTCAAATGATGACTACCAAGAATTTCATAAGCAGCATTGACAGACTTCATTTTTTCTTGTGCTACCAAAGAAGGATTGATATCAGGATGATAGTGTTTAGCTAAAATTCGATAAGCCTTTTTTACTTCATCAATAGCCACAATTTGGTTAAAGCCCAGTACTTTATAATGATTGATGAATGAGTTTTGAGGATTCATAGCAAAGCGAAATAATTAAAAATAACTAAAGATTGCTCATATTCTTCCCAATGAAACAACTCAAGGGCTTCATTGAACTGAATTAAAAAGTGTTTATTTTGTTGTTTTTCTTTAGGTATTTTCTATGGTAAAAAGTTTTTAAATCTTTGCTTATCGACTTTCATAAGAAAATAAAGTTCAATGTTTTCTCCAGCTAGTTTATAGCAGTTTCCTGATTCTGTACAACGCTCAACAACGCCAACAATGATGACTGTTTTCATGTTTTCAAACGAAAGAAATAGAACTCATATTCAAATAAGTAGGTTTAATTTGTTTTTTCAAGTTTAATTACTTCATGTTGCTCTCCATTTGTGGTTAAAAAGTATAGTCCTTTGGGAAGATGAGCAAAGTTTTCGTTTTCGATAAAATTGCCTAAGAAAATAGTTTGTCCTAAACAGTTACTTAATTTATATAGATTCTGGGGATTTTTATTTTTCAAATGAATAAAATCAATGAATGGATTTGGATAAACTTCAATAGGATTTGCATCATTAATTGTTTGCACATCAACTTGATTTAAGCAGAAATTTATTCCACCAACTAGTCCTGTCATTTTGTTGCAAAGATCGTAGTATTGGTCTTTTTCTTGAGGAGTTAAAACCCCTAAAAGCAAATTATGGCTTTCCAATGAGTCAAAAGCAATATTATAAAACTCTTCTGCTCCGTAATCAAAACGAATCAATTTATAGTCTTTGTTTTTCATGGCTTTCCCATCTGAACTATCGCTTGTAAGTTTAAAGATTTCACAAAAACTCCAAGGTCGTATGCTGTCGATTTGGTTTTTAATAATCGGTTGTAAACTTTTACTATCAATGGTCTTATTGTTTGGGATTTGCGTTTGCCAGTTATAGTAACCAAAGTTTTCAACTATTGTAGCAAACAAGTCCACAGAATTGACCAAAGCATTACTCACTCTACCTTTATTCACTACCGAAGGACCAGCAATGATTAATGGGACATGGACACCATATTCATAAACCGTTCCTTTTGCCTTTGTTAGGTCGCTAATTTGAGCAGTTCGTGCAGTATTTCCATTATCGCCAATAAATATAAAATCAGTACTATCTAATTTATTGATTGACTGTAGACTATCGAAAAGACGTCCGATTTCATGGTCCATAGCTTGAATCATTGCTTTGAAATAAGCTTTAGGTTGGACATTGATATTTGCAGGCGTTCCATTCAAATTTGTGTAGGTATGTAAGCCGGGAGGGGGCAAATGGAGGGGTTCATGAGGAGAATTAAATGCCAACCAAAGAAAAAATGGTTGATTTGAATTAAGGGTTTGTAACCAGGCTAAAGCATCATTTACATTTTCGGAGGTAGCATAGTTGGTTACAGTACTTGCTGAACCGTTGGTATATTTGGTCCAATTGGTGTAACTAGGCAATTGACCTATAAAAGGACCTTGAAAAAAATCAAAACCTAATGCAAGCGGACTTGTAAGGTTGATTGCTGGTGTAGGCTGTTTTAAATGCCATTTTCCAATATTAGCTTTAGCTATCATAGGATTATGGATTTTCAACAATTTAGGAATTGATATTTCAGCAGTATCAATTTGATTGGAACCACCTACACCACCTACAATGCCACCAACGCCTGTTCTGAAACTATATCTCCCAGTTAGAATGGTCGTTCTTGTTGAAGAACATACTGGATTGCTGGTGAAATTTTTAAATCGAATTCCTTTTGCTAATAAACTTCTGATATGAGGCACCGCTACCGTATCGACTTGACCTTCATAAAAGCCAAAATAATCGGGACTAAGGTCGTCAGCAATTATTAAAATAGTATTGCGTTGAGCTTGGCAATCAATACTTAAAAAAAGAACGAGTATATATGTTATTAATTTATTCATTTTATTTTCTGTAAAATATTCTACAACCGAAAGATTGGGTTTGTGGTTTAGTTACGGATTTGTTTTGTAAAAGTTCTTCCACGGCATGGTCAAGATAAGGTTCTGCTGTTTCGGGATGTTCGCCATTGTTGTCAATCGCTCCTTTATATTTTATGACCCAATGAATGTCTTCTTTCCAGATTATATAAGCAGCAGGAGTGTGTTCGGCCTTAAAGTTTTTTCCCACTGCTTGTGAACCATCTTGTAAATAAGGGAAATGAAAAGAATTTTTGATGGCTTTTTCTTGCATATCTTTCCACCCTTCGTCTTCATACAACAGCGTATCCATACTATTGATGGCTAAAAAAGGAACTTGTAATGCACTAAATTTTTCATGTAATTTATTCATTCTTTTCGGATAAAGTTTGGCAAAAGGACAATGATTACAAGTAAAAACAATGATAAACCCTTTAGCATTGGGGAAATCAGTAGTACCAATCATGTTTCCATCAATATTTTTCAGGCTGAAATCTTCAACAATTTGAACACTATCTTTTTCTGAAGCTGAAATAGTATAGGAAATGGCAAGTATTGTTAAAACACTTGCCATCGTTAGAAAAGAAAATTTCATATTCAATCTACCTCAAAGGTTTTACTTATGGTTTGTTTTGTTAGATTTTCGGTAATTAGGATATGATAGATTCCTTTTTTAAATAGTCTAATATCAATACCATTGTTCAAATCAGGCTGTGGCAACATCATTATTGTTCTTCCTAAAATATCGACAATTCGTATATAATATGCTGACTGATTAGGATTATTGAATTTCACAAAAAGTTGACTATTTGCAGGATTAGGATAAATAGTAACTGGGATGTCTATTTTTTCAAGATTATTCACCGAATTAGTATTATTCACTATGAACTGTCCCATCATGCCTTCGTCCTCATGCAACGAAATGTGGCAGTGAAACATGAAAGGATGTAAAGGATCTGCATAGTCGTCAAACTTAGCAATGAACTTCACCACTGCATTCGTATTGCCAGTTTTGCCTGGAATGAACACCACATCTTTCCAACCAGCTTGTGAAGCATCTGGCGCAACACCATTAACACTAATAATATTAAATTCCACATCATGAATGTGAAAAGGATGTCCAAAAACGGATGAGCTTGTAATTTCCCAAATCTCAGTGTTGTTCAATGGGACTTCATATTCATTATAATTGATGTTGAATAATTTGTGATTCAAGATAAAAGCATTCGGACCTAATATATTTGGAACTCCAGAGCTATCGCTGATAGTAAGTTTACGGGTTATATTAGCATCTGTAACATTTAAAACTGTGTTTGTTGTTAATGTTGTTGGAATGTTTGTAATAGCATTGCTTGTAGGTATCCCAACATTGACATGAAGAATATTGAAATCAATTTTTCCGAGTGCATTGGCAAAAGGACCATTCGGGAAATTTTCACCTCCTGCTACAAAATTCCCCAATAAGGAATTATAAGCTTTTAAATCAACAGTCGTTCCATTTTGACTGCTACAGTTGACCAAGATTTCAATTCTTTCACCTGCATGAAGTAAATATTTTGTTTTAGCCACTGGTGCATTCAACAAACCACCATCAGAAGTGATGACATAAAATGTTCTGTTGTCGCTAAAACCAAGATTATATGACCTTTCAATTGCACCATTTAATATTCTAAATCTAACCACTTGAGCTGGAACCGTTGTTTGTGCTCTCAAAGTCATGTTGGTGAGCATACTATCACCATAAGGCACCACCGAAAATTGATTAGAAGATGTGAAATCCCTATCGGTAAGCACCAAAGGAATGTCATCAACACCATAGGTACGAGGTAATGCCAATGCGCTTTCAATAGAATCCCTAACAATAATTAATCCGCCAATACCTTTGGTGATTTGCTCTTCTGTCATTTCATGCAAATGAGGGTGATACCAATAAGTAGCTGCATTGTTGGAAACCATCCAGTAAGGCTGCCAAATGGTGTTTGGTGGAATGACTTGATGTGGTCCGCCGTCCATCACAGCGGGCAAATGCATACCATGCCAATGAATAGTGGTGCTATCGTTTAGTTTGTTTTGAACATTTAAGTGAACAATATCTCCTTTTTTGAAAAACAAAGTAGGTCCCCAAACTTTTCCATTAATACCTCCTGTTATGGTTTGCTGGCCGACATTGATAATCTGAGCAAAAGTGTCTTTGATGGTCAAGTTAAAATTCGTGCCAGATAGCGTGTCGGGAATCCAAAGTGTATTGTATTGGGCTTGCAGTTGAGCCAAGGGGCAAATCGACAAAATGAAGAAAATTAATTTTTTGAACATGATATCTTAATATTATTTAAATTAATAAAGTAATTTCCTTTGTTTGTTTGAAAAGGTTTTATTGAATACATAATTATCTAGTTGATAAATTAGACTTTCTAACTATTTTATCAATAATACTTAAGTAATTTAAAAACAATAGTGTTTATGTATGTATGCTTGTTTTTTGTAGACATAAAATCCCAAAATCACTTAAACTTTACTTAATAAAAAAATAGGGTAAAAATTTAATTAGATATTTATAATATTTGACAAATGAAAAACGGTCGATTAGGAAATGCTTAATCGACCGTCTCATTTATATATTAAAGAATATCACACTAAATCAATATCAAAATTCACTAAATCCACAAATTGATTGATTCTTTCGCTAATGTCTTCATGAGTGATTTCTTGAAGACGAGAAGGACCAAATTTTTCAACACAGAATGAAGCCATTGCCGAGCCAACAATGATGGCTGTTTTCATGTTTTCAAATGAAATATCTTTTGTTTTGGCAAGGTGACCAATGAAACCACCAGCAAATGTGTCGCCTGCACCGGTTGGGTCAAACACATCTTCAAGCGGCAATGCAGGAGCATAAAACACTTGATTTTTGTGGAACAACAAAGCACCGTGTTCACCTTTTTTAATAATCAAAAATTGTGGTCCCATTGCTTGAATGGCTGCTGCAGCTTTTACTAAGCTGTATTCACCAGTCAATTGACGGGCTTCGCTGTCGTTCACCAAAAGAACGTCCACCATGCCAATTACTTCTTTGAGCTCGTCCATTGCGGTTTCCATCCAAAAGTTCATGGTGTCCATCACAATCAGTTTAGGACGGTTTTTCATTTGGTTGATCACACTTTTTTGAACAGCAGGAACAAGGTTGCCCAACATCAAAAACTCGCAATCTTGGTAGCTTTCAGGGATTTGAGGATTAAACTGTGCCAATACATTGAGGTCAGTAACCAAAGTGTCGCGGGTGTTCATATCCATGTGGTAGCGTCCGCTCCAGAAAAAGCTTTTACCATCTTTCACCACTTCTACTCCTTCGAAGTTTACACCACGTTGGTGCAAAGCATCGATTTCGTTTTGAGGAAAATCGCCCCCAATGATGGAAACTTGTTTGATAGCATGTGAAAAGTTGGATGCCGACCAAGCCACGTAGGTTGCCGAGCCACCAATAATTTTATCCACCTTTCCGAAAGGCGTTTCAAGGGCATCGAAAGCCATAGTGCCCACAACAATTAAAGACATAAGAAATTATATTTATAAAATAAACCCGAATAGCATTCAGGAATTAGTTTCATTCGATTATTTGGAAAATAAATACCAAAAAAAAACTACCTGTGAATACAGATAGTTTTTTAATGATTTTACTCGCAATTAATTAGTGAGCAGCTGGAGCTGTAGCAGCTGGAGTTGCAGCAGCAGCAGAATCAGTTGTTGCTGGAGCAGCCATTGCAGCAGAATCAGTTGTTGCTGGAGCTTCTGGAGCAACTTCTGGAGTTGTCATTGCAGCGCTATCAACAGCTGGAGTTTCAGTGCTTTCGCTGTTACCGCAAGAAGCTACGAAAAGACCTAAAGAAAGAGCGAAAATGCTTAATTTTACAAATTTCATGACTTTGTTTTTAAAAGTTATTTGACATTTATACGCCAAACAGAAAAAGGTAACCCAGGTTTTTAAAAATTTTTCATAAATTTTATTTTTTCATTTGATTGAGGGTCAAAATATCATTTGATATTCCTTTAAGTTTGCATCACCGAAATGAAATTTTACTTCATTCAAGGGTTACTTTTTGCTTAAATCTGCATTAATAAGTGTATCTCCATTCAGATAACGACCAAATTCTACTCAGAGCGCTTGCCAAAGGTGAGCGAGCAGCAACAGAGTTTTTATATAAACAACATGCTAAAATTTTCAGTAGTTGGTTGTTGCAGAATGGAGGTTCTCTAGACGATGCTTCCGACATTTTCCAAGAAGCGATGGTCGTTTTGTATGAAAAAGCACAGGACGAAGCTTTTTTGTTGACTTGCAAAGTGGGTACTTACATTTTTGCTATATGTAAAAATTTATGGTACAAAAAATGTCAGCAATTGCAGAAAATGCCAGTTGCTTTGGATGAAAATTCTGGAGATGAAGACAGCAAGGATTGGGCGTATGAAGATGACATACAACAACACCATGAACGCGAACAGAATTTTGAAAAACTGAATATGTCTTTGGCGCAGTTGGGCGAGCCTTGCCAATCTATTTTGAAAGAATACTATCATCAAAACAGAAGCATGCAAGAAATCGCAATGAAATTTGGTTATACCAATACCGACAATGCCAAAACACAAAAATATAAATGTCTGCAACGATTGAAAAAGTTGTTTTTGAAAGAGCAGATGCAATAAAAATGATTTAATATGAGTAGCAAAATGCCAAATATTTGGGAAATAGCGGAGGGGTATGTTGCCGGCAATATTGCTGAAATAGAATTGAGTGCCATCTTAAGTGAACAATCAACTGAATTCAAACAAGAGTTTGATGAATGTGTGATTTTGTTGCAAAATCTGACTGCAAGTCAAAAGCAGAAAGATTTTAGGAATATGTTGGTTAGCATAGAACAACAAGAAAAGAAAAAGGCAACCACTTCTTGGACTGCAAGAACTATTCCTCTAAGAACGCATTATTTGCGTACAGCAGGCATAGCAGCAAGTATTGCCATTTTGACCACATTGTCAACCACTTGGATTGTGACGCATAATCAAAAGAAAAATTCATCTCAATACAGCCTATTGAAACGTGAATTGGAAACGATTAAGCGTTCTCAAAATGTTTTGATAAAAAATATAAACTCCAACCAAAACCCAACACCAGTTCAGCCTGCAAACTTTTCTGGAACTGGTTTTGCGCTCACTAACGATGGATATTTTATCACCAACTTTCACGTGACCGAGGGCGCTGATTCCGTTTATATCCAAAATAAAGAAGGGCAATATTTCAAAGCTAATTTGGTAAGTTTTGATGCTAAAAATGATATTGCTTTGTTGAAAGTGGAAGACAAAAATTTCAAATTTGGCAAATCTGAAGTACCGTACACCATTGGCGCTAACAAAAAACATTTAGGTACAAAAGTGTTTACCTTGGGTTATCCGCAAGATGAAATCGTTTACAGCGAAGGATATATCAGTGCTAAAAATGGTTTTCAAGGCGATTCGATGCAATATCGTTTAGATCTTCCAGCAAGTCCAGGTCAAAGTGGTGCACCAGTGGTTGATGAGCGCGGAAATATCATCGCAGTTGTGACTGGAAAAGAAACAGAATCTGAAGGTACAACATACGCAGTTGGTACAAACGCAGTGTTGAAGTTGATTCAAAATTTGCCAAAATCAGTGAAGATTAAAGTGGCAAAAAGCAATAAATTGGCGCATTTCAACAGAGAAAAGCAAATTGAGACTTTGGAACATTTTACTTGTTCGGTTAAAGTATATAAAAAGTAATTAAGCAATTGTCAGATATTGAAAATCAGTAGTGCTTCGGTGCTACTGATTTTTTATTTTTTAAAAGGCATCTAACAAATGTCAGCAGCCGATGGGTTTAAACTTCTTACCTTTGCTCTCCAATTAAAAAATACACTAATTAAATGGCTAAATCAGCTGATAAAAAATGTGCTTTTTGCGATCGTGCAGAAAAAGATGTCGATATTCTGTTTACTGGAATGAAAGGAAATATATGCAATCAATGCATTGAAAATGCTTATTTCTTGTTGCAAGATGCGATGGGTGAAAACAAACCAAAGAAAAGCAGTAAAAGCGATTTTTTAAATCAAAAAGTATTTAAACCAAAGGAAATCAAAGCTTTTTTGGATCAATATGTTATTGGACAAGATGATGCAAAAAAAGTGATGTGTGTTTCGATTTATAATCATTATAAAAGATTGAAAATGCCCAAAACTGACGACGTAGAGATTGAAAAATCTAACATCATCATGGTGGGTGAAACCGGAACTGGAAAAACGCTTTTAGCGAAAACAATTGCTAAAATGTTGCAAGTTCCTTTTGCGATTGTAGATGCAACTGTGCTCACACAAGCAGGTTATGTTGGCGAAGATGTAGAGAGTATTTTGAGCCGTTTATTACAGAATTGCAATTTTGATGTGGAAGCAGCCGAACGCGGCATTGTGTACATCGACGAGTTGGATAAAATTGGTAGAAAAAGCGACAATCCTTCTATCACAAGAGACGTAAGTGGAGAAGGTGTACAACAAGCTTTGTTGAAATTGTTGGAAGGTTCAGAAGTGTTGGTGCCGCCTCAAGGAGGGCGAAAACATCCCGATCAAAAAATGATAAAAGTAAACACTCAAAATATTCTATTCATTTGTGGTGGCGCGTTTGAAGGCATTGATAAAATGATTGCAAGAAGAGTGCAAACTGCATCAATTGGTTATAATGCCATAAAATCAGCTAAAGATTTGGACAGAGCCAATTTGCTACAATATTTGAATGCACAAGACTTGAGAGCTTTTGGTTTGATTCCAGAATTGCTTGGACGATTGCCAGTGGTGACCTACTTAAATCCGCTTGACCCTCCTGCGTTAAAAAGGATTTTGACAGAACCTAAAAATGCGCTCATCAAACAATACACAAAGTTGTTTGAATACGAAGGTGTGAAATTGGTAGTTGAAGAAGAAGCACTCAATTATATGGTTGAGAAGGCAATTCAATATCAACTTGGTGGACGTGGTTTGCGTGCCATTTGTGAAATGATATTGACCGATGCTATGTTTGATATTCCTTCAGATGAAAACAAAAAAGAAACAGTTTTTACAATCACATTGAGTTACGCACAACAAATGTTGGAGCATTCAAAACTTAGTTTAATCAACGCAGCATAAAAATTTAAGTCTAACATGGAAACATTAGTTCAAGAATTGGTCAACAAAGCAGGATTGACCACAGAGCAAGCTGAAAAAAGCATTCAAGTGATCAAAGAATTTATCCAATCACAATTGCCGCCAATGATGCAAGGAATGGTGGACAACTTCCTTGGTCAGCAGCAAACTGAAGATGAAAATGGTCTTTAGAAAATTAACTTTAAAAACAGCATTTCGACATTAAGTAGAAGTGCTGTTTTTCTTTAAATTCATTTTTGAAAAACAGTAAACCAATATTGAATAAATCAATGCTCAAGCGTACTTCAGCTAGTTGTGTAATTTGTTCCCATTGGGAAAATCTAAGGTCGTTTTGACGAATATTGTTCACAATAATCAAGCTTTCGTTCTGAACAAATGGCAATACTTTGTTCATAATTAATTGCCAATCTTTTTCCTCTATGGTGTCTATCAACAAACAATCTATATGACCATCAGTTTGAAGCCAATTATCTATTGATATTTCATAAGATTGAATGGATTGATTTTCAGCATTCAAATACTGCTTTGTGATAAGTGTTTGATGTTGTTCCAAAGAATTGGAAGCCCAAAAAATTTCTTTATTTTGAAAATAATCAACTATTCTATTGATGCAATTTGCATTTGATTTTGTGAGCAAAACTAGGTGCAAATCAATAGATGGTTTTTTATTCAAACATTGTTCAATAAATTGAAACACAAAAGGGGAATGAACACCGTGTCTGCCTTTGGCTTTTCTCCAAAACTGAAATTTAGTTTTTAGTATTTGCCCATTCATTATAAGTCTATTCGCTCAAGTTGTTGAAAGGTAAAATCAAAAGCGTGTTTATCATCTTGAGTGTGGTTTTCTTCCCAAACTAGTTTCCAATGAGCATGATCTATTGCTGGAAAAAAAGTTGTGGCGCTTTCAATTGTTGTGTGCACTTTGGTTAAATATAGCCTGTCAATTAGCGACAAAGTTGCTTCAAAGATAAGTCCACCGCCGATGATGAAGCCTTCATCAATTCCGGTTGCTTCCATTAATTCTATGCCTTTTTCAATGGAAGAGACAACTTCAACACCATCAGGAACAACCAAATTTTTATTTTGTGAAACAACAATATTAAGTCGTCCTGGCAAGGGTTTTCCTAGAGACTCAAAAGTTTTTCGTCCCATCAAAATAGGTTTACCTAGCGTAGTTTTTTTGAAAAATTTCAAGTCATTGGGCAAATGCCAAGGTAGTTGATTGTCGATTCCGATAGCAAGATTATCGGCAAGTGCCACAATGGAAGATAGTTTCATAGAACTTTAGAATTAAATTGCAACAGGCGCTTTAATAGCAGGATGAGATTGATAATTTTCTAATTGAAAATCAGCAAAAGTGAAGGCAAAAAGGTCTTTCACCTCTGGATTGATTTTCATTGTTGGCAAATCAAATGGTTGCCTGGAAAGCTGTAGTTTAGCTTGTTCTAGATGATTGTTGTAAAGATGAACATCACCAAAGGTGTGGATAAACTCACCGTATTGCAAGTCACAGACTTGAGCCATCATCATGGTCAATAAAGCATAGGAAGCAATGTTGAAAGGCACGCCCAAAAATACATCTGCACTTCTTTGATATAGCTGGCAACTTAGTTTTCCATCGGCAACATAAAACTGAAATAAAGCATGACAAGGACTTAAAGCCATTTTAGATAAATCGCCAACATTCCACGCATTCACAATCATTCTTCTGCTGTCAGGATTGGTTTTAATTTGGTGAAGAACATCTTTTATTTGGTCATGAACTATGCCGTCAGCACCAGTCCAACTTCGCCATTGATGACCATAAACTGGACCTAAATCACCATTTTCATTGGCCCATTCATCCCAAATGCTTACACCATTATCTTTTAAATATTTGATATTGGTATCGCCTTTGAGAAACCACAATAATTCATATATGATGGATTTTAAATGAACTTTTTTTGTAGTGACCAATGGAAAACCTTGGTTGAGGTCAAAACGCATTTGATAGCCAAAAACACTGATAGTTCCTGTGCCAGTTCTGTCCGTTTTTGAACTTCCATTGTCTAAAATATACTGAACGAGTTGGTGATATGCTTTCATAAAGTAATTGAATCCTGTGCGAAGTTTCAAAATTTGGAGCATTTTATAAAACAATATCAATAATGTATAATCTATTCTACAATAAGTTTATGAAATTGCTATTAACTTTTTTACTTTTGACTTTATCATGAGCCAAACGCTTTCTATTGTGATTCCTGCCTATAATGAGGGTATAACCATTCACAGAATTTTGAATAAGGTAAAGGATGTTCAATTAATCAAAAACATTCAAAAGGAAGTCATTATAGTGAACGATTGTTCAAAAGACAATACGGAAGAAGCTATTTTGATGTATAAAAATTCAAACCCAGATTTACCAATAACATATTATAAACATGAGGTAAATCAAGGAAAGGGAGCGGCATTGCGTACAGGAATTGAAAAAGCAACAGGTGATTTTGTTATCATTCAAGATGCAGATTTGGAATACGACCCTAATGAATACAATGTGCTACTACAGCCTATTCTAGACGATTTTGCTGATATAGTTTATGGTTCTAGATTTATCGGCGGTAATCCTCACCGCATTCTTTTCTTTTGGCATTCTATAGGAAATCATTGGCTGACCACTTTGTCCAACATGCTGACCAATCTAAATCTAACGGATATGGAAACATGTTATAAATTATTCAGAAGACCAATAATTCAAAGTATTCCAA
>CAZNVQ010000066.1:0-9010 GCA_964576425.1 uncultured Flavipsychrobacter sp.
CGCAGCTTATTTAGTCATTACATTTGGAGAACTATGTTTGTCGCCAATTGGATTATCAATCATGACCAAACTGTCACCAAAGCCATTACAAGGTGTGATGATGGGTATGTGGTTTTTAGCAAGTGCTTATGGTCAATACGTTGCTGGAATTTTAGGTGCAGGAATGGCAACTGCTAATGAACATGCAACAGCTACAGAAAAATTAATTACCTATACGGATGGATATAAACAACTTGCTATTTATGCTTTGATATCTGGTGTTGCATTGATTTTGATTGCTCCTTTGGTGAAAAAACTGATGCAAGAAGTGAAGTAATTTTTGTTTGTTGAACAATGAAATCTTGAGTTGATTAATGACAAAGTTGGAACGCATAATCTATAACCTGAAACCAATTAGGAAAACGTTTGACGTCATGAAACGTATATTCCCTTGGGGTTTTCAAGGTTTATCTTTGTTTGAAGTGTGTTCCTTTTTTTTCAAAGAATTATACAATTCTAAATTTAGTGAGCGCGCTGCAGCAGTAACTTATAATTTTTTGATGGCTATTCCGCCTACTTTATTATTTCTTTTTTCATTGGTGCCTTATCTTCCATTGAAAGATGTAGAGTCAACTATTGTTTCTACCATTCAATTGATTTCGCCCAACAAAGAAATTCGCTCTTCTTTATCTGGAATTATTCTAGATTTTATGCATAGAGAAAGGAAGGATTTATTGTCATTTGGTGTTTTATTAACCCTTTATTTTTCTTCCAATGGCATGATGGGTTTGATTCGTGGGTTCGACCGTGCATTGCCTGTGTATGTCAACAGAAGCGGCTTTCAGCAAAGATGGACAGCAATAAAATTGACATTCATGCTTATTTGTATGGCGGTTTTAACTTTGGTGGCTTTAATCATTCAAACCAATGCAGTCAATGATTTATTGGAGCAAATTTTTGGCGGAGTGCTTGCAGTGAAATTATTGAGTACAGCCATTGTAATCGGAGTCATTTTTTGCACTATTTCTATTATTTATACCTATGGACCTTCATTGACTCATCGCTTCGATTTTGTCTCTCCAGGTTCTGTTTTCGCCACTTTAGCTAGTGTTGTCACTACCATTATCTTTTTCTTTTTAGTCAATAACTTTCTCAATTACAATAAGGTTTATGGCCCAATTGGAACCTTAATCGCTTTTTTGGTTTGGATGTGGTTAAATACTTTGGTTATTTTGTTGGGCTACGAGCTAAATGTTAGTATTCTTTTAGGCAAATTCTCTCATGCAACGGATATCAAAAAATCAAAAACTATTCCTGATTAGTAATTTATTTTTTCTTTTTGTCCTATTTGTTTCCTGTCAAGACGAAGAAAAAGAACCAGAATTGGTAACGTTTACCGAACATATTGCACCAATATTATATGAACAATGCAGCAATTGCCATCGAGATGGAGGAGCAGCACATTTTTCATTAGTGACTTATAACGAAGCCAAGACTTATGCAAGTTCTATGGCTTACATGACACGTGAACGATTGATGCCGCCCTGGCCTGCCGATCCACATTACACAGAGTTTGTTGGTCAAAGAGTGTTGACAGAAAAACAAATCAAATTATTTCAAAAATGGGTGAAAGATGGTAGTGTTGAAGGTCCATTGGCAGCAATGCCAAAACTACCTCAATATCCTTATGGTTCTATGATTGGTGAGCCCGATTTGCGTTTACCAGTTGAGCCAATTTTATTGCCTGCCAACAGTTCCGATCATTTTTTGTTAGTTAAAGTACCTTATAATTTACCCAAAGAAACATTTGTGCGAGTAATCGAATTTATGCCAGGAAGAAATAATGTTGTTCACCATGTGAATGGCGACATGGTTCGTTATGATTTCGATAAAAAAGCCAATGTATTCGCAGGAGCTTTATCAGCCAATATGGTAGAAGATACCACAATTAAATTAGCCTACGAAAAATTGGGATTGCCCAATGATGATGGTAGCTATCCTGTTTTGCAAAAGTCGGTAGTCAATTATTTGCCAGGTGTCACTGCACAATCTTATCCTGAAGGAATTGGTGGATTTGTTTTGCCTAGAAAAGGTGCATTTTTATTGAATGATATTCACTACGGTTTTACTAAAAATCAAACCTGGGATTCTTCATACATTAATGTTTTTTTCTCAAAAGTGCCGCCCAACAGACCTTTGAAAGAATTTCAATTAGGCACTTTAGGGGTATCTCCTGTTGAGCCAAACATGGTGATGATGCCCAACACAGAGAAAAAAGTTTGGAGCAAATACATTGTGCCAGAAGACATTTCAATATTGACCATTAATCCACACATGCATTTATTGGGTAAAAGTTTTAAAGCCTACGCACTAGCACCGAATGGTGATACGATTCGACTTATTTCAATTCCAAAATGGGATTTTAACTGGCAATATTTCTATACGTTTAAAAAAATGGTGAAAGTGCCCGCTGGCAGTGTCATGGTTGCTGAAGGTGTGTATGACAATACCACAAAGAATTTGAACAATCCGTTTAATCCACCACAAATCATCACCGACCAAAATGGCAGCATGAAAGCCACTGATGAAATGTTTCAATTCATCGTTTCTTATGTTCCATATCAAAAGGGAGATGAACATATAAGTTTAGAAACTAAAAATAAATAATCATATGAAAAAGAAAATTAGTTCTTTCATTATTGCTTTTCTATTGATTGTGCAAGCATTGGCACAAAACAATATGACTAGCATCCCAATTGGAACAAACATACCAGAATCTAAATTGCTATTGACAGCAGTAAATGGTCTCATTACTTCTCTTGATGAAATCAAAACTTCAAAAGGTTTGCTAGTTATGTTTTCTTGCAACACTTGTCCCTATGTTGTCAAAAGTCAGGACAGAACAATTCAAATGATGCGTTATGCTAAACAAAAAGGAATTGGCATGGCAATCATCAATTCCAATGAGGCTTACCGGAAAGAAGACGATTCTAAATTGGAAATGAAAAATTATGCAAAAAAGCAAGGCTATAAAGTACCTTACTTGATTGATGACAATTCGGTTGTAGCCGATGCATTTGGTGCAACAAGAACACCTGAGGTTTTTTTGTTTGATAGCGAAGGCAAGCTTGTATATAAAGGTGCAATGGAAGACAATCCAACTCAACCCAAAGAATCAACACAGTTTTATTTGCAAAATGCAATAGACCAAATGCTTGCTGGGAAAGCTATTCAGCCCAATGAAACCAAATCAATTGGTTGTTCCATTAAAAGACTGAAAAAGTAACATTCAAAATGAGCACTGCTGAAAATTCAATTCTTGGTCTCAAAATGCCTACCGACCCTCGATGGGTGAATCTTGCTTCTATTTCTTTGGAAGAAATTTTGGCTGATCATGCTTTTTGTGAACAAAAAGCAGCTACACAATGCATTTCATTGATTCAGATTTATGCCGATAAGCCCGAACTAGTGAATGCACTTTCACCAATTGTCACTGAAGAGTGGGGGCATTTCAGAATGGTGTGGTCTGAGATGAAAAAAAGAGGCTATCAACTCAAAGGACAGCGAAAAGATGAATATGTCAATTTGTTATTGCAAAGCAAGCCTAAAAATTTGCCTATGCAAGACCGAATGTTGCATCAATTAATGATTTGTGCCTTGATTGAAGCCCGCAGTTGTGAACGATTTAGATTGCTTTCTGAGCAACTTGAGGATGAACAATTGCGAAAGTTTTATCACAAATTTATGGTTTCCGAAGCAGGACATTACCGCTTGTTTATTGACCTGGCTGAACAATATTACGACCATGAAAAAGTGAGAACAGCCTGGAAACAATGGTTATCAATTGAGGCTGAGGTTTTAAAATCACTTGTTCCAAGAGGCGATCGAATGCATTGAGTAATTTAAATGTGCACTTTTTAAAATGCTTTTTTAATCATTTTTCTTGCTCCAAAATCAAGTTTTTTAATACATCGAAATTCTTAAACTAAATTCATTAACTCTTAAAACCGATATTAATGTTTTTTAAGCGTTACTGAATCAGGAGTTTTTTAATAAATACTCTTTTAGGTGTAAGCACTTGAATAAAATATAATCATGAAGGAATATCAGATAAGGTGTATTTGAATGTTTGATTTCCATCTTCAAAAATTTGATTACCCATTTCTTTGATCTTTCTTCCAGTTAGGTCGTAGATGCTAATTACTGCTGTTTGCTTTTCTTGAAAGGTTAAGTCAATGTAAAGTTGATTTCCTGAAAGCGGATTAGGATACACTACAATCTCATCGTAATTGAAAATTGTCTTTGGGGTTCTAATTGTTTATAGTAGCAAAGGAATCGTAAAAATTGATTTACAATACAAAACACTACTTTGAAAAATAGGAAGATTGGACTTTTCTTTAAGAAATAATTCCTACCAATATTACAACTACCAAGCCTAGCACATCTTGGCATTTTTCTATTCTACTGAACTTTTTTAATAGGTAAAATTTCTATTTTAAACATTCACAACTATCGTTTTTTCTTGTTGGGCTATCATTTTACCAATTGGTTGTGCATACCAATTTGATTCTTCCAATAATTGACTCATAATAGAAGCCTCATCTGGAGAAATCGCAATCAATAAACCGCCATTGGTTTGAGGGTCGGGGAGCATCTTAAATGCTTCCATAACCGGAACATTGGGTTCAAATTGTACTTGTTGATTGTAGGCATTCCAATTACGATAGGTGGCATCTGGCACCACATTTTGAGATGCATAATATTTGGAAGCCTCTAATATTGGAATCGCACCATAATTTATAACCGCTGTAAGCTTACTACCCTCTGCCATTTCAAACAAATGTCCTAATAAGCCAAATCCTGTTACATCAGTCATGGCATGAACAGCAGTAAGACCACCTAATGAAGTCCCAATTTTATTGAGCCTTGTCAATTGATTTATCCAAATGTTTTCTTCTTCTGGCTGGATTAATTTTCTTTTTTGAGCTGTGGATAAAATGCCTGTGCCAATTGGTTTAGTTAAAAACAAAACATCACCTTCTTGCGCTGTATTGTTTTTTTTCAAGTTTTTAGGATGCAGCAATCCATTGACTGATAGTCCAAAAATGGGTTCTTTGTTGTCAATGCTATGTCCTCCAGCAAGAGGAATATTGGCTTGTAGACAAGTTGCTCTTGCACCTTCAATGATAGCCTGAGCAAGGGTTACAGGCAAAGCATCAATAGGAAATCCTAAAATAGCAGTAGCTAAAATAGGTGTGCCTCCCATAGCATAAACATCACTGATGGCATTGGCAGATGCAATTTTTCCAAACAAAAAAGCATCATCTACAATTGGGGTGAAAAAATCTGTTGTTGCAATTAAAGCTTGTTCCTCGTTTATCAAATAAACAGCGGCATCGTCATTAGATTCGTTGCCTACTAACAAATTAGCATTGGGTTGTGCAACAGTTTGAGTGGCTAAGATTTCTTGTAATATAGAAGGTGCTATTTTGCAACCGCAGCCCGCACCATGTGCCCATTCGGTCAATGCTATTGTTGTTGACATTATATTTGATTTTTTTCTTTTAAAATAGCGGCATTGCGACTACTATCTACAGTTGGCACTTCAAAGGTCATTGTCAAATCTTGCCAATTTTCTCGTTTTTGAAGTGCCTTCATATAGCCTTTGTCGTAATACTGAAGCAATAGAGTAAAACAACTTTTTACATCGTCTTCAAGCAAGAAATTTATGGCTTGTTTGGTATCCAATCCGCCCAATCTTTTTTGAATACGCAAAATGGCGTTGATTAAAGATTCTTTGCTAAACTTTCCATAATCTTTGATGATGTAGTTTAGCCTTTCTTGAAATGGAATATCGATAAAATAAATTTTAGCTTTTCTAAGCTGTTGCCAAAGCGCGCTTGGTAAGTTCACATGACCAATTCTCTGACTTTCATCTTCAATCCAAATTGTTTGGTTGGGTTGAGTTTGGAACTTAAATAAATTCATAGCTAACTCATTTTCAAACATTTCAGTTGAGGGTTGTTCTGCTTGCCATAAGGCTCCAAAAGTAGAACCTTTGTGAAGAGCCAAACCTTCTAAGTCGATTGTGTTTTCACCCAAATGTTGCAGTTGTTGCAGCAGGGCAGTTTTTCCTGAACCAGTGTATCCGCCTATAATTTTAAAATTATGTTGAATATTAAATTGCTCTAAAACCCAATTCCTGTAAGCTTTGTAGCCACCTATGAGTTGATAAACTTTGAAACCATAAAAGTCAAGAAGCCAAGCCACAGCGCCACTTCTCATTCCTCCTCGCCAACAATGAACAATGACTTCATTGGGTCTAGTAGCATCTCGGTTAGCAGCTATTTTTTCTACTGCTTCAACCATTTTGCGCATGTTCGGTCCGAAAAAATCAAGACCAATTTTAATGGCTGTTTGTTTATTGATTTGTTTATAAGCAGTGCCAATTTTGGCTCGTTCATCATCCTGAAACAAAGGAATGGAATGAGCTGATGGAATTGAAGCATGAAGAAATTCACTCGGACTTCTAACATCAATAACGGGTACTCTGTCTTGGTATAACTCAAGAAATGTAGTGATATTGATTAAAGTAACTGCCATTTTTTAAGTTAAAAGTATCGTTTTGAATTTGTACTAAAAATGGAGTAGTGCATGAATTACTTCGCCCACTTTATCAGCATTTGGAAGCATGGCAGCTTCTAAACCCATGTTAAGTGGAACTGCCGGTAAGTCAAGTGCACCAAGGGTTTTCACAGGAGCATCAAGTTGGAAAAAACATTGTTGAGCTATTCTTCCTGCAAGTGCCTCACAAAATGAATTTCGTAATTGTTCTTCAGTTAGTACCAAACATTTTCCATGTCTTTTCACCGTGTCAAAAACATATTGTTCATCTAAAGGATAGATTGTTCTTAAGTCAACCACTTCCACCTGACCTGGGAAATTTTTAGCGGCATTTTTAGCCCAGTAAACTCCCATACCATAAGTGATGACACAAATACTTTCTCCATTGTCAATTGCGTTTTCATCCGCCGTTAACACTGAAATGGCTTTTCCAAAAGGAAGGATATAATCTCTTTCAGGTTCAATAGTTTTGGCTTCGTCTGTTCCAGGAACCTTACTCCAATACAAACCTTTATGCTCGAGCATTACAACTGGGTTGGGGTCGTAGAAAGCCGCTTTCATCAAACCTTTTAAGTCAGCTGCATTGCTCGGATAAGCAATTTTAATACCTTTAATAGTTGCTAAAGTACTTTCCACACTACCACTGTGATAAGGACCGCCACCTCCATAAGCACCTATGGGCACTCGAATGATGCAAGAAATAGGGAATTTGCCACAACTTAAATAGCAAGACTTACTGATTTCAGTAATCAATTGATTAATACCAGGATAGATATAATCTGCAAATTGAACTTCGACAATTGGTTTTAATCCCACAGCACTCATGCCAACTGTACTTCCAATGATATAAGCTTCTTGAATAGCAGTATTAAATACTCTGTCGTCACCAAATTTATCTGCAAGAGTTGCTGCTTCTCTGAATACACCACCAAGTCTTTTGCCCACATCTTGTCCATAAAACAAAGCTTCAGGATGGTTCTGTAATATTTCTTCAACGGCATGAAGTGCAGCATCAACCATCACTACTTTCTCACGTCCTTCAGGTGTTCTGTTGCCTTGCTCTTCTGTGAATGGGTTAGGCGCAAAAACATGGTGGGAGACCGTTGCAGGGTCAGGGTCAGGTGCAGCCACGGCTTCGGCAAATTCTTGTTGCACAAATGCTAATTCCTCTGCCTCAATTTGTTGTAATAATTCTTCTTTAATCCCTTTTTGCAACAGCACTTTTTTCAGCTTAGGTCCAGGGTCATTGAGTTGGTGTTTTTCTAAATCTTCATTGGTGCGGTACCATTCTTTACGAACACCAGAAGTGTGGTGACCAAGTAACGGAACTTTAGCATGAACTAATATTGGTTTTCTTTCACGACGAACCCAATCAATGGTGTAATCCATAGTTTTGTAACTATCCACAAAATCACTTCCGTTCACCCTAACACGCTCCATGCCTTTAAATCCGCCAGCATATTCATAGGCATCCATTGTTCTTGCTTCATCGCTGCTCACCGAAATTCCCCAATCATTGTCTTGAATCAAATAAATAATTGGAAGTTGGTGCAAGCAAGCAAATTGAAATGCTTCACTCACTTCACCTTCGGTTACGCTGCCATCGCCCAAAGAGCAAACAACAACAGGAGGAACAGGGTAGTGACTTAGTTTTTGTTGTTCTCGATATTGAATGCCTTGTGCAACGCCCGTGGTGGGAATCACTTGCATTCCTGTGGCGCTACTTTGGTGTATGATGGAAGGAAATCCTTCTCTGATAATATTAGGGTGAATGTAATATTCTCTGCCTCCTGTGAAAGGATCATCGCCTTTGGCAAGCAATTGCAACATTAATTCATAAGGACGGTAGCCCATGCCCAACATCAAACTTTCATCACGGTAATAAGGACTTACGAAATCGCAAGGTTGCAAAAGAAAACCTGTTGCCAATTGAATAGCTTCGTGACCACGAGAAGTGCTGTGAACATATTTGCAAATAGGGCGATTGGCATCATAGGTTTCAGCCATAGATTTTGCGGTCATCATCAATCGATAAGCCTTGAGCAACATTTCTTTTGAAAGCATTCCTTTTCCCATTTTGAAGGAGCAAAAGTAAGTGCTAAACCTGATAAACCTATGATATGAACCTAGCTATTCCTTTTATATTCGTTATTAGTATCATTCAATTTTAAGCCTTTCTTTTGTATTATTTTATTTTCATCCCTAAAATTCCTTGTTTTATGAAAAAATCTTGATGCTTCATGGCGCTATTGGCTCTGAAAAACAATTTCATCCTTTGATGGAAGCTATTGGAAATCAGTTGGAAATTTGGACGTTTAATTTTTCAGGTCATGGTGGCAAACCCTTTTCAGATAAGCCTTTCATGGTCATAGAGTTAGCAAATGAAGTGCTCGATTTTTTGGATTGC
>CAZNVQ010000066.1:9110-13917 GCA_964576425.1 uncultured Flavipsychrobacter sp.
GCACGTATTTAGCCTTGCATCATCCCGAAAGAGTTGTTTCTGTTGCAACTTTGGCTACAAAATGGCGTTGGACTCCTGAAATTGCTGCTAAAGAAGTTAAGATGTTGTAACCCAATGTGATTCAAGAAAAATTACCACAATTTGCGCTGCAATTACAACAGCGACATGCTCAAATGATTGGACCATGATTTTACAAAAAACAGCAGAATTTATGCTCAATCTTGGCAATCAGCCAGGGTTGCATCATTCAGATTTGAAATCTGTTTCTTGTCCATGTTGCTTGATTTTGGGCGACAAGGATAAAATGGTGAGTATCGAGGAGACCTTAGCAATTTAAAAAGCAATGCCAAATTGTTCTTTAGCTATTTTACCGCAAACTGCCCATCCCATTGAGCAAATTTCCATTGACTTGTTACAATGTATTTTACTCCGATTTTGGGGAAGCATAGAATAGATTAAAAATCATTTCCTATCGCTGAAATCTGCCTCTATTGCTTCTTCTGTTCTGCAACTCATTGATCAATTGCTGCTTAAAAGCTTGTTCAGTTTCCATCAAGGTCACTAATTGTTTTGGTGAAATAACTTGCAAGAATGCAGCTTTATATTTTTTACGAAGTTGGATTGCAGCTTCCTGAGCTTCCAAGCGAGCATCAATCATTTTGCTTGCTTCATTATCGTCTGCATCTTCCATTTTCAGCTTGGCAATTTTTCTATCTTTTATGATTTCTTTCATTTCCGCTTCGTACTGATGATAAACAGGCCAAAACTTCTCAGCTTCGGCAGGACTGAGCTGCATTTTTTCTGTAATCAATGCAATTTTCATGGCATGAATTCGCTCTAATTGCCTTTGTGGTTGCGCATTGACAGACATTACCATTAACAAAAAAAGAACGGAGAGAATACTGTATTTTATTTTCATATATTTTAGTGTAATTCGTTTAGAAATTCAGAGATGATTTCATCGTTAATATCTTCAAGCGGAACAATAGATTTTTGTCTGTCTAAATTTTCAATCGAAACATCATTTTGTATTAAGTATTGTTGAATATCTTCTGTTGGTAAAGTACTCAAAGCTAAACTTGTTGTTGGTTCTTTTTTATAGGTGAAAAAAGAATAACATAACAATGCGAAAATCAAACTTGCGGCCATCGAACTCATGTTCCATTCCCATGGTAACTTTCTAGTTTTAGCTTCTTCAGTTATAGTACTATTGATAGTTAGGTTGTTGAAATAATCTTTTGGAACAGAATAAGGCATTTCATCGCTTGATTTATTTTTTAATTTGATGATGGTTGCTAATTCTATTTCGTTTTCAGGAAAAAAATCAACAGGAACTACATAAGGCATTTTTCTGGAAGTGTTTTCCAAAAATGAATTGTTTGCCTTTAATTCTTCTTGTATTTCTTGGTTCTTCGTTTTCATAAAAACTAATTACATATTGCAATGTTTGATTAAATATTGTTCCATTTTTTTCAATGCATGATGATAAGAAGCTTTCAATGCACCAACTGAAGTGACCAAAACTTCGGACATTTGATGGTAAGGCATTTCATCATAATAGCGTAAGCAAAATATGATTTTTTGTTTTTCAGGCAAACTATGAATTGCCTGTTGCAATTGCCATTCAATTTTATTCCCATCAAATCCTTGTTGAGCTTTTAGTTGAATTTGCCATTCATCGTTGTTGTCCTCCAAACTTGTTGTAGTTTTTTTGGTTTTATTATTTATAAATGTAATGGTTTCATTAGTTGCAATTTTATACAACCAAGTGTATAAACTTGATTCTTGTCGAAACTGTGGTAAACTTTTCCATGCTTTAACAAACACATTTTGAAGCACATCATGTGTGTCATCGTGATGAATCACCATTCGGCGAATATGCCAATAAAGTCGTTCTTGATATTTTTTCACCAACCATCCAAAAGCTCGTTCGTTCAAGTCTGGATTTTTCAATGAAATTAAAATTTCATCATCTTCAATCATGTGTTCAGTTTCAAAGCTTTTATTCTTTATCAAAGACTACAATTTGGTTCAATGGTTTAAAATGGCGGTCAAATCTTAGTTTTGTATTGTAAAGTTGATGGTAATATTTGCACAATGAATAAAAAATTTGAAGATTTAAGAATAGTATTTTTAGGAACACCTGATTTTGCAGTGGCAAGTTTGAATGCGCTCATTGCTGCCAAAGCCAATGTTGTGGCAGTTGTAACTATGCCCGACAAGCCTGCTGGTAGAGGCATGCAATTACAATCCTCGCCTGTTAAAAAATATGCATTAGAACATCAAATTCCTGTACTTCAACCTGAAAAATTGAAAGACCCAACTTTACTTACAGCGTTGGCTGCGTATAAAGCTGATATTCAGGTAGTGGTTGCTTTTCGGATGTTGCCAGAAGTGGTTTGGAACATGCCACCAATGGGCACCATCAATGTTCATGGTTCTTTGTTGCCCAATTATCGTGGTGCTGCGCCAATCAATTGGGCGGTGATGAATGGTGACAGTGAAACAGGAGTTACTACGTTTAAATTGCAACATCAAATCGACACTGGAAATATTCTTTTGCAAGACAAACTTGAAATTAAACCAACTGATAATGCAGGAACCATTCATGACAAATTGATGTTGCTTGGTGCTAATTTATTAGTAGAAACTATCAAAGGTTTGGTGAGTGAAACCATTGAAGAAAGACCACAAACAGATTGGAACGAAAAATTACATAAACACGCACCTAAGATTTTCAAAGATGACATGAAAATCGATTGGCATCAGAAAGCACAAGATATATACAACAAAATTCGAGGCTTGGCTCCTTACCCAGCTGCTTTCACACAGTTACAAGGCAAGCAAGTGAAAATATTTGATGCACATGTCGCATATGAAAAAGTAAATGTGCTACCTGAAACTGTGGATACCGACCACAAATCTTATTTACGTTTTGCTGCTCAAGATGGTTGGATTTATTTGGATGAATTGCAACTTGAAGGCAAAAAAAGAATGACTGTTGATGCTTTTTTACGAGGTTTTAGATTGCAATAATTATTTTAATTTATTTAAAAAAAAGATAGCTCAAAAATCTTGAGCTATCTTTTGATATATATAATTGGAACAAAAAAAATTAGTTTGTCTTCATGATTTTTTGAACCGTTGTTCCAGTTCTTAAGATATATAAACCAGGCGCAACTGACATTTCAAAGTTGTTGGCACCAACTTTCAAATTTCCTTCAAGCAATTTTTTGCTATTGAGGTCATACACAACAAAAGACTGATAGTTTGGTGATTCAACAAAAAGATTATTGTTTTGGAATGCTGCCTTTATTTGATTTTTTGTGATGTTATCAACAGAAGTTGGGTCTCCTAAATCAACTTTCATCACATAGGTTACAACATTGACGCATGAATCGTCATAAATAGCATAATTCACCAAGCCACGTGTGATGTCGTCATAACCATCATACAATTTCATTTCAATTTGAGTGGAATCTGTTGTGCAAAAACAATTGGCAGCAACACTGAAATTTCTGTCAGTTAGGTTTTCCAAATTGTAAATGTTATTGCTACAAATTTTATTGTCCATGATGCTTCCTGAAGTTGGGATGAAACCGCTGATTTGAATTCCGTTGGAATTGAACTGGATATCATTGTTTTTTACAGTGCAATTGGAAGCAATGTTGATAGCAACTACATTGTTATTGAAATTTGAATTTTTGATATTGCTATTATACAAATTACTCACACCAAATTGATTTCCAATGAAAATACAACTGTCAACTGTAACATCACTTGCATCAACTATGCCATATCCGTTGTTTTCAAATAAACAATTTTTAACAATACCTGATACGCTGATTAAATTGTTGCCATTGTTGGTAAAAGTGCAATTGTTTAGATTTATTGCACCTGAACTGCTTATACCAGGAATTGTAACGGTCGTAGCAGAACAGAAGTTGTTTGCAAAAGTGCAATTTGTTGCTGTCAATGAACCGTATAAATATTGCGCACCAACGACAACGCCATTATCCGTTGCGCTACAATTATTCATCACGATGTCTGCATTCAATTGAATACAATAATTATTGCTTTTAAACGAACAACCATCAAAGTTGTAAGTAACTCCAGGTTGTGAAATTTCATTAGAAATACCATTATATGAATTGCCAAGTTCAAAATGATTCATTTGAACGGAACCACCTTGAGAACCTTTGATTTTAATTCCTTCCCAGTTGTAAAATCCTATTGAGGTGTCTGTTGAAACAAAACGGATTGGTTGGCTAGCAGTTCCGTTGGCTATCAATTGTCCTCTGATTTCGAGATATTTGAAATTTCCTGTGTTGAAACTTGAATCCGCTACAACATAGATTTCCACACCAGGCTCAATGGTCAAAGTTTTGCCAGGGAAAACAACAACGGAACCAGTCATCAAATAGGGACTTCCTGCAAGTGTCCATGTGGTATTGTTGTAAATTCCTCCACTAATGTTCGTGTAAGCAAAGGATTGATTGAATGTCAATAAAATGACCAAAAGCACTAATGAAATCAATTTTTTCATTTCTAAATGTTTTATAGTTTAAAATGGTTTTAATTTCCAAGAAAACTATTGAACTAATACAAATGTTGGCGGCTTTTGTTGCATTTGATAAGAAAAAAACTCAGGTTTGTGATAATATTTAAACTTTTTATATTCAATTTCATGCATATTACAATCACATGACTAAGCACTTTAAAAAAATAAAACAGGTGGTTTTATAAAATAAGAAAAATGGCTGTCTCAAAAGGGCAGCTCTTTTTTGTTTTAATATAGTATAAAAAG
>CAZNVQ010000067.1:0-13684 GCA_964576425.1 uncultured Flavipsychrobacter sp.
ATAATAGTTATTTTAAAAATTAGTCAATATTATTTCTTTAAAGTAAAATCTTTTTTAAAATTTGTAGAACAAAAATATTATATATTTATTTAAATACGTATTCTAACCATATATGGCAAATATGTTTTTTTTATTCCCTCTGTTTTAAGCATTTAAAAAGATATTTATAACACTTTCAAATTCAATGTAATTAACTATTTTTGACTGTATGGGTAACTATTTTTCACACAATCATATTTAGTAATATATAAATATAAAATAACTACTAACATGTAATATTGTACAAAAATAAATAACACAAAGTTTAAAATAATATAAATGAAAAAATTGATTTTAGCAGCTACTATATTAATGACAAGCATCGTTGGATTTGGACAAACAAATAGTTGGAATAAAAGTGATAGAAATCTAATTTATGAGGATTGTTTGGCGTTTTTGACAACAGAGTATAGAACTTTAAGTCTTGACCAACGTGAGACAATAAGTCTTTGTTACTTAAATGAAATAACAACAAAATATAATAAGGACGAATATCAGTCAAAAATTGATGCAGAGCTTAGGCGAATTAAAAGTTCAATAGTAAATCAATGTGCTAAAAATATTGGGGCAGACTTAAATAAATCTATTCCAGTTACTGAAGATAAAAAGCTAGAACAAGTAAAAATTGCAGAAAATAAAGTTACAAGACAAAATTTACAAGGACATTGGAAAGACGATGAAAGTGAATTTTGGTTATTTGAAACAGGCGATTTTAAAATGATTAAAAGAGATGGAAGCTCGTCAAAAGGAACATGGAAAATTGATGGTGATATCCTTACTCTTTATCATGATAAAATTTTTGGTACAAGCCAAAAAGACTTCAAAATACTGATGTTCACTCAAGATAAGTTCGTTTACCAATCAACTAAAAACAGAAAATTGACATTTACTGTTGAAAAAATAAATTGAGAATTCCCTATAAGGTTTAAATAAAAAACATTTAGCCTCACATAACAAACGTCCGCTCCTTGCTCGTTTTGGTCTGGTATTTTTGTTATTCGGTGTTCAGCATATTTTTTACCAAATAATATTCCTCTAAAAAAACTTAGGCTACCTCACCGGTAGCCTAAAAATTATTCTGTAATAATTGCTTTTTTCGGATTGCGTTCTAGCACTTCGTCCACCATGCCGTATTCTTTGGCTTCTTGAGCGGTCATCCAATAATCACGGTCGCTGTCTTTTTCTACTTTGCTCATTTTTTGTCCGCTGTGGTAAGAGATGATTTCGTAGAGTTCTTTTTTCAATTTACCAATTTCACGAGCAGTGATTTCAATATCACTTGCTTGTCCTTCGGCGCCACCAAGCGGTTGGTGAATCATCACACGGCTGTGTTTGAGCGCTGTTCTTTTGCCTTTAGTGCCCGCACACATCAACACCGCAGCCATCGAAGCCGCAATGCCGGTGCAAATTGTGGACACATCAGGATTGATGATTTGCATGGTGTCATAGATGCCCAAACCCGAATAAACACTGCCGCCCGGACTGTTGATATACATTTGAACATCACGGTTGCGGTCGGTGCTTTCCAAGAAAAGAAGCTGTGCAGTCACAATATTAGCCACTTGGTCATTGATGCCTTCGCCCAAAAAAATGATTCGATCCATCATCAAGCGTGAAAAAACATCCATCTGTGCTACATTGAGCGGACGTTCTTCAATGATGTAAGGCGTGAGCCCCACAGGTCCTTTCATGATGGAAGAAGAATATTGGTCGAAAGTCAAACTGCTGATGCCACGATGTTTAATGGCATATTTTCTAAATTCGTTTTGGTTCATGTTTACTGTTATTAATTTTTAATCAATCATTGACGCAAAGGCAATTTATCAAATTGTACTTTTGAAAAACGATATAAAACTAAAGGAATCAATTTTCAAACCGTAAATTATTTTGTGTCATTTAGGCACAACGGAAAAGCCATTTAGTCAAAAATCGGTTATTTTTTTCATTCAGTCCTAATCAACATCTTGTCATGCGTTTACAATTGGCCTACCCAAATTTGAATTTACCCAAACCTATTGCTTACACCGATAAAATTTTGCTCATAGGTTCTTGTTTCACTGAGCACATGAGCGAACGCTTGAGCGCACATAAATTTCAGGTTTGCAGTAATCCACATGGAATTTTATTTAATCCATTAAGCGTGACTGAAAGCTTGAATAGTTATGTGAAACAAAAAACATATGAAAAGCAAGATTTATTTTTGCTTCAAGAACTTTGGGGAAGTTGGGATCACCACACCCGGTTTTCGAGCACAAAAGTTGAAGAATCGCTTGAAAAAATCAATGAAGAAAGTCAATCAGCAGCTCATTTTTTACAATCAGCCGATTGGGTGATGATAACTTTGGGTTCTGCTTTTCAGTATTTTTTGAAAGAAAACAACCGACCTGTTGCCAATAATCATCGAGCTCCTGCCAATTGGTTTGAAAAAAAGCTGCTCACCATTGAAAGGATAACAGATGCGCTACTCGATTGCATTAGCAATATTCGCCACATTAATCCAAAGGTTCAATTTTTATTTACCATAAGTCCGGTTCGTCACATTAGAGACGGTGTGGTGGACAACAATCGAAGCAAAGCAAGGCTGTTGGAATCGGTTCACAGCGTGTGCGAACAAATCGAATATGCACATTATTTTCCTGCATACGAATTGTTGATTGATGTTTTAAGAGATTATAGATTTTATGATATTGACATGGTGCATCCCAATTATTTAGCCACACAAATAGTTTGGGAACAGTTCACAGCCACTTGTCTTCAGCCTGAAGCCTTGCCTATTATGGAGCAGGTTTTGGATATAGTGACTGCCAAAAATCACAGAACAAGATTTCCTGAAACACAAGCCCATGCTCAGTTTCTAGCTGCATATAAAGAAAAAGTGACCAAGCTGAAATTGGCTTATCCTTTTTTGGATTTGAAGGAAGAAATGGAATATTTTGAAACCATCAAAACCAATTAACCTTCTTTTGTCATGGAACATTGCCCATTGAAAAAAGCATTGGCTTCAATGAGTAACTTTTTGGTATTAATATTTCCTTCTATGTGAGATTGAGTTCTGAGTGCAATGCTTTCAATGGTTTCGATATGACCGATTACGGTTCCATAAACATCGGCTTGAACGGATTGGATATTGCCTTCCACCTTTCCGCCCGCGGTGATGACCACCTTAGAATCACATTTAATATTTCCTTTCACCGTTCCATCAACCCGTATATCGCCTTCTGAGGAGAGGTCGCCGATGATTTCCATGTTGGTGGCAATGATGCTTACTTTTTCGGCATGTAGGGAAGAACGGCTAGCGTCTTTGTTTTTTATCAGTTGAAACATGGCAAAGCAACAATACTTGAGTGAAATCTATATTTTTCAAGAAGTTAGGTTGTAAATATAGTAGATTTAGCCTTGTATGAAATGGATTAAAATTCACTCTCCCAAATTTCCAATACATTTGCAGCCAATTTTACCCCTACATGGATCGTAATCAAATAATAGGATTTTCATTATTAGCCGCCTTGTTGATTGGCTACATCATGCTGAACAACAATGAGCAAAAAAAATTAGAAGAGCAAAAGCGCATTGATTCCATTGCGAATGCCAAAGCACATCCGCTTCCGGTGAAAAATGCTACAAAACTTGCCGCCGCAAAAGACACACTCAATGATTCGCTCAGAAGTTTGTTGCCTGCAGCTTATTCAGGTCAGGAACAATTGGTGACTGTTGAAAACGAAAAACTCTCTTTGCAGTTCACCACAAAAGGTGGTTTTCCAGTTTCAGCACAATTGAAAGATTATCAAACCTATGGCAAAAAGCCATTGTATCTTTTCAACGGAAAAGAAAACTATTTGAGCTTGCGCTTGCCTATCAATAATGGTAGTGTTGCCACTTCAGATTTGTTTTTCACACCAACAATAAAAGAGAACGAACAAGGTGGAAAATCAATTGCTTTCACTGCTGACTTAGGTGAAGGAAAAACAGTGACCATCAACTATGCTTTGATGAAAGATAATTACATGATGCAATGTTCTTTCAGCACAACTGGCATGGCGGCTAACAATATGCAACTCGATTGGCAAACCCAAACCTTGCATACCGAACACGATGTAACCAACGAGCGCACCAACAGCCAAATTTATTACAAGTATCAAGATGGCGACCACGATTATTTCACCATCACTCAAGACAAAAAAGAGTCCTTGGAGCGACGTGTGAATTGGGTTGGTTTTAGAATGCATTTTTTCAATAGCACCATTATTGCAAAAGATGGTTTTGCCAAAGCAGACATCAGCACAACAACCAACATGGACTCGAATCATGTGGCACAAAACCGCACGATTTTCAATCTACCTGCAACAACTGGAAATAATGCCAATTATAATTTAAGCTGGTATATCGGACCAAACCATTATTCAACTTTGAAATCCTACAATATGGATTTAGACAACATGGTTCCATTAGGATACGGCATCATGTCGTTTGTGAAATATGTGAACAAATGGTTGATTATTCCAATCTTCAATGTGTTGAGTGGTTTCATCAGCAACTTTGGCATCATCATCATGTTGATGACCATCATTATTCGTTTAATACTATCGTTCTTTACCTACAAAAGTTATCTCTCAGCAGCAAAAATGCGTGTGCTGAAACCTGAGTTGGATGAGCTTCGTGCAAAATGTGGCGACGACCAACAGAAATTTGGAATGGAACAAATGAAACTCTACCGAAGTGCTGGAGTGAATCCTTTAGGTGGTTGCTTGCCAACTTTGTTTCAATTGCCGATTTTGTTTGCCATGTATTATTTCTTCCCATCTTCTATTGAACTCAGACAACAAGGATTTCTTTGGGCGACAGATTTGTCCACATATGACAACATTGCATCACTACCATTCAACATTCCATTTTATGGCGACCATGTGAGCTTATTTACCTTGCTGATGACGGCTTCTAGCTTGTTCCTAGCATTGTATAACCGTAACATGACCGCACAAGACCCTAATAATCCTATGTTGAAATGGATGCCTTATATTTTCCCATTCTTGTTGATCGGTGTGTTCAATAAAATGGCTGCTGCATTGACCTTCTACTATTTCTTTTCAAATATGATTAGCATTACACAACAATTTATCATTCAGAAATACATTATTGATGAAAAGAAAATTCATGCTGAAATTCAAGAAAAGAAAAACAAGCCTGCAACACCTTCAAAATGGCAGCAACGCTTGGATGAAATGCAAAAAGCACAAGCCAACAAAATGAAAAAATAAAATAAAAAAGCGAGCCATGAAAAGCTCGCTTTTTTATTGTCCATCAATGAAGTTTAATCAAATAAATTAGGAACAGCATTGGTTGTTGGTGCTTGTTTCACAACAGCATATTTTTCTAAACATCTTGCTCTTGCTTGTTCATGAATTACAACTGGCTTTGGATAAGCCGCAGTGCCAAATTCAGGAATCCATTTTTTTATATAAAGCTGCTTTGGATCAAATTTTTCTTGCTGAGTTGTGGGATTAAAAATTCTGAAATACGGAGCAGCGTCAACGCCCGTGCCAGCTACCCATTGCCAATTGCCCACATTTTGTGCAAGGTCGAAATCCAATAATTTTTTTGCAAAATAAGCTTCGCCCCAACGCCAATCAATCAACAAATGTTTGCATAAAAAAGAAGCTGTTATCATCCGAACACGATTGTGCATCCATCCTGTGGAATTGAGTTCACGCATGCCAGCATCAACGATTGGATAACCCGTTTTTCCAGCACACCACCGTTCAAAATCTTGTTGATTGTTGTTCCATACAATTTGGTCATAAGCAGGCTTAAAAGATTTGTTTACCGTATGTGGGAAATGCCATAAAATCATCATGAAAAACTCACGCCATATCAGCTCATTCAATAGCGTTTCGGGAAATGACTTTAAGGTTTTTACCATCTGACGCACACTCACGCTACCAAAACGCAGATGTGGACTTAAATAGGTAGTACCTTCAATTGCAGGAAGATTTCTTGTGTCGGCATAATTTGGAGCAATAGCAACCAAACTACGATGATTGGCAACAACAATTGAACTTTGCTCAAAGCCCATTTCAGCAAGCGTTGGCATCGCTTTTGGTGGTTGTTTCAACAACTGATGAAGCAATTGTGCCGAAGGCGTTTCTTGCGTGTGATGTTCTTGAAGTTTTGACTTCCATTTCTTGCTAAACGGTGTGAAAACGGTGTAAGGTTTTCCATCATCTTTCACAATTTCCGCTTCTTCAAAAATCACTTGGTCTTTGAACGCATGAAAAGGAATGCCTTGTGATGCCAATTGATTTTTAATTATTTCATCTCTTTGAAGCGCATAAGGTTCATAATCCTTGTTGGTGAAAACCGCTTTTACATCGTAGGTGGAAAGTAAAATTTGAAAAGCATCCACAGGTGATTGATGCAACACCTGCAACGAACTTCCAAAATGAACAATCGTGTTTTGCATTTCTGTTAATAACCCATGAATGAAACTCACCCTAGCATCCGATTTATCATCGAGTTCGTTTAAAATATTGGGGTCGAAAAAAAACACAGGCACAACAGGGAAACCTGATTGCAAAGCATGAGTTAGACCCACATTATCGTGCCATCTTAAATCTCTTCTTAGCCAAAAAAGAACCACTTCTTGTTTCATCAGTTAGGCAACAATTAGATTAGTGAAAAGTTTGAGCTTTTAATAGTTGAGCTTTTTCTACATTTATTGAAACTATCTCATTACTCAATATCATCAAATTTCATTTGTTTTGCGTAAATTATTGCATGAGCGGCATGAATATCCAAACCAATGTTGAATTGTCTATTGTTGTGCCTGTTTACAACGAAGAGTTGATTATTGAAGCATTGCGCAACAGACTTGTGGCAGTTGCCTCTTCCATCACAGAAGATTATGAAATCATTTTTGTGAACGATGGCAGTCGCGACACTTCTTTGCTGAAATTGAAAGAAGTTTGTGCTGAAAATCCAAAGCTTCATTACATTTCATTTTCTAGAAATTTTGGACATCAGATTGCCATTTCAGCAGGAATGGATTTCGCCCGAGGCAATGCCATTGTGACGATTGACGGTGACTTGCAAGACCCGCCTGAACTGATGACTGAAATGTATGCTCAATATCAACAAGGGTACAAAGTAATTTATGCCAAACGAAGCAAACGCAAAGGCGAAAGTTTTTTTAAACTGTTTACCGCTAAAATGTTTTATCGCTTGATGGCTCGCTTGGTTTCTTTTGACATTCCGCTTGATGTGGGCGATTATAGAATGATTAGCCGCGATGTGTTGACCTATGTGAAAAAAATGAAAGAGTACGACAAATACTTACGTGGACAAATAGCATGGTTGGGTTTCAAGAGCACTTATGTGGAATATGAAAGAGATGAACGCAAGTTTGGCACCACCAACTATCCATTTAAAAAAATGCTTCGATTAGCGTTCAATGGCATCACAGCATTCTCCGATTCTCCTTTGAAACTTGCTACGAGCATGGGTTTCACAGTTTGTTTGATGTCATTCATCATATTGATGTATGCTGTATATATGTTTATTTTCGACCATCAGAATGTGCTTCCAGGTTGGGCGAGTACCATTGTGAGCATCACCTTTATTGGTGGTGTCCAGTTGTTATGCTTGGGCATGATTGGCGAATATATCAGCAGAATTATTAATAACGTTAGGGCAAGACCCTTATACGTTATTGACCAAACAACATTAGAGCTTAAAAAAGAAGAAGATTAAGGTTTGCAACCGAGGTAGTGCATGAGTGCCGAACCAATAGTGAGCCAAAAGATTCCTTTTAATAGAAAGAAAAGAAATCCCGCAATACCAAAGCGTTTCAACCACTTTTTCAATCCTTTGTTGGACGAAGCGTCAGGGTTGTGTTCGGGTTGATTGTTCATGGAAAAAGTGATTGACTTCCCTTTGTTGAAAGCGCTGCAAAACTAAGCGACTTTTGGCTGAAAAATGGAGCAGCAGTTGAAATAATTTCATAGGAAAAAATGATAAATAAAAAAGTTACAATTGTAACTTTTGGAATGGGGTCGTTACAAAAACGACCCCATTTTTTTATCGTTATTTCCCTTTAAACGCAGGTTTCCTTTTTTCTAAAAAAGCTTGCACTCCTTCGTTGAAATCATAGGTTTTACCTGCTTCCACTTGAACTTGTTTTTCTCTTTCTAGTTGTTGCTGCAAGGTATTATGGTAACTTTCGTTTAGCAATCTTTTGGTTAGCCCCAAACCTTTGGTGGGCATTTGAGCCAATGAAACTGCAAACTTAATAGAGGCTTCTTCAAAGCTTTCATCTGAAAAAACCTTATAAATCATACCTATGCTGCAAGCTTCTGTAGCGCTCACTTTGTCGCCGGTCATCATCAATGCCGTTGCTCGTTGCATTCCAATCAATCTTGGCAACATAAAAGTGCCACCGCTATCGGGAATCAAACCAATTTTGCTGAAAGCCTGAATAAAACCTGCCGATTCGGCTGCCACAACAATGTCGCAAGCCAAAGCAATGTTAGCACCAGCGCCAGCTGCAATGCCGTTCACAGCAGCCACAATTGGTTTTTCAATTTGTCGAATTAGCGCAATAATTGGATTGTAATGTTCGTCCACAATTTGTTCCATCGTCACACCACTTGGATTGGTGGCTTCGCCCAAATCTTGTCCTGCACAAAAAGCCTTTCCATTTCCTTTGATGTAGATGCAACGCACTTCGTCATTTGCTGCAAAATCTTTCAGGGCTTGCTGCATGTCCAAAGCCATTTCGCGATTAAAGCTATTAAATTTTTCAGGTCTGTTGAGTGTAATATAACCCACAGCCGCTTCGATATGTGTTTGAATACTTTGCATAGTTTAAGAATATGATGAACAAAATTGCAACTTATTCCCAAGGTTTTCAGGTTCATTGTTGGAGTATTTATCAAAAGCATCTTATTTTACACTATTCTATTATGTTGGTAAAATTATTTGGAAGCGCAGTGCATGGTGTGGATGCCATCACCATCACCATTGAAGTGGATACGCCCGGAGGACAACCGCAATACATCATTGTTGGTTTGCCCGATAATGCCGTCAAAGAAAGTATGGAACGCATTATTTCTGCCATCAAAAACATTGGTTTAGAGCGTCCAAGAATGAGAATAGTGGTCAATATGGCGCCAGCTGATATTAAGAAAGCAGGTGCGGCTTATGATTTACCTATTGCCATTGGCATGTTGGCTGCTTCGGGTCAAATTCCAAGTGATAGCATTGGACAATACGTAATGATGGGCGAACTCTCTTTGGATGGAAGTTTGCAACCTATAAAAGGGGCGTTGCCTATTGCCATTCAAGCGCGTGCCGAGCAATTCAAAGCATTGATTGTGCCCGTTCAAAATGCTAGAGAAGCAGGCATGGTCAACAATCTTGAAGTTTATGGCGTTAGTCATATCAAGCAGGTGATTGATTTTTTTAATGGAGATGAAATGTTACAGCCCGTTTCCATCAACACAAGAGAAGAATTTTTTGATTCGCAATATGATTTTGAAACCGATTTCAGCGATGTGAAAGGTCAAGAAAATGTGAAACGGGCATTAGAAATTGCTGCTGCCGGCGGACATAATGCCATCCTGATTGGTCCACCCGGAGCCGGCAAAACCATGCTGGCAAAGCGTTTACCCACCATTCTTCCACCTCTTTCATTGCACGAAGCATTGGAAACAACCAAAATTCATTCTGTTGCTGGAAAACTCCCTTCCAATACTTCTTTAATTTCTAAAAGACCTTTTCGAAGTCCGCATCACACCATTTCGGATGTTGCGCTCGTTGGTGGCGGTGGCAATCCACAACCAGGTGAAATTTCACTTTCTCATCATGGCGTTTTGTTTCTTGATGAACTGCCAGAGTTTAAAAGAACCGTTCTAGAAGTCATGCGTCAACCAATGGAAGAACGCAGAGTATCCATTTCAAGGGCTAAAGTGAGCATCGATTTTCCGGCAAATTTCATGCTCATTGCATCTATGAATCCATGTCCGTGTGGTTATTTCAACCATCCTGAAAGAGACTGTAGTTGCTCTACGATGATGGTGCAACGCTATTTGAATAAAATTTCAGGACCATTGCTCGACCGCATTGACCTTCATGTGGAAGTAACACCTGTTCCTTTCAACGAACTGTCATCCGATTCCAAAAGTGAAAACAGTGAATCGGTGAGAGCAAGAGTCATCAAAGCAAGACAAATCCAAGAAGAGCGATTTAAGAATCACCCCGGAACCTACGCCAATGCGCAAATGAGTAGCAAATTATTGAAAGAAATATGTGTTTTAAATACAGTGAGTCAAACCTTATTGAAAGCCGCTATGGACAGGCTCAATCTTTCAGCACGGGCATATGATAGAATTCTTAAAGTATCGCGCACAATTGCCGACCTTGATGGCAGCGAAACAATCAAACCTGAACATCTTGCCGAAGCCATTCAATACCGAAGTTTAGATAGAGAAAATTGGGGGGGTTAATATTTATAAATATTTTATGGATATAAAGGTGTTTTTAGCAGATAAAAGTTTGAAACCCAAACAAAAAACAGAGCATCTAGGAAAACTGTTGCTTGCCGAAGAGCTCTCGGTTGATGATTTGTTGGCTTTTGCACAAACCGCCAAAGACTCTGCCAAAGCAACTTGTATCGAAGCACTTGAATTGGCCTGTCAGTCAAATCCTAACTTGGTGAAAGAGAACCATTTTCATTTCATCATCAGTTGCACGACAGCCAAAGCACCTCGTGTGAAATGGGAAAGTGCTAAAGTAATTGCTTTAATAGCTGGTTTATATAAAGATAATCTAGATGCAGCAATTGTTGCGTTATTGAACCTAACCAACGATGAAGGAACAGTTGTAAGATGGAGCGCAGCCACAGCTTTATCGGCAATTGTAGCATTGAAAACGAGCCATCATGAAACGCTTTTGGAAAGCTTAAAACAAATTTGCGAAACCGAAACACAAAACAGCATTAAAAAAATATATCTGAAAGCCTTTAAAATGGCTGTTTTATAGCGTTTTATGACGTAATTCACACGCTGTTCAGATTATTCATTTTAGGTACATTTTCATTATAAAATGAGGATGGATTTCGTTACTTTTGTCAATGTCAATTTTAACCTCTCTACAAAAGAGGACATCTTTAATCTCGGGTCACAATTGGAGCTTTTTCCAAACCATTAAATACCCTTGATTTATTAAGTTATGAGTACAGAATACGAAATCGAACAGTCCGCAGCATCAGCAAGTTATGATGCCGGAAGCATCCAAGTATTAGAAGGTTTAGAAGCAGTGCGTAAACGACCTGCCATGTACATTGGCGATATTGGCGTGAAAGGTTTGCACCATTTGGTTTATGAAGTTGTGGACAACTCCATAGACGAAGCTCTAGCTGGACATTGCAAAAACATCATTGTAAGCATTCATGAAGATAATTCCATCAGCGTTCAGGATGATGGTCGTGGAATTCCAACTGGTATGCACCCCAAAGAAGGCAGAAGTGCCCTTGAAGTGGTTATGACCGTGTTGCATGCTGGTGGTAAATTTGATAAAGATTCCTACAAGGTTTCAGGAGGTTTGCATGGCGTGGGCGTTTCATGTGTAAACGCATTGAGCAAACATATGCATACAACGGTGTATCGCGAAGGAAAAGTTTATGAACAGGAGTATAAAATGGGTATTCCACAATACCCTGTTCGTGAAATCGGAACAACAGAAATAAGAGGAACTCACCAACACTTTTTTCCAGACGACAGTATATTTAAAGACACAGTTTACAACCGAGATATTTTAGCAGGTCGTTTACGAGAATTATCTTACCTCAATAAAGGTATTAGAATTATCCTAAATGATTTGCGAGTAGCAGAAGGTAGTGAAGATGGTGTGCGTCAAGAAGAATTTTATAGCGAAGGTGGTATTGTGGAATTTGTGCTGATGCTCGACCGCAATGGAAAGCGTGACCCATTGTTACCTCAGCCAATTTATGTGGAGGCTTATGACAAAGATTCCAACGTTTCGGTAGACGTTGCTTTATCCTACAATACTTCTTACAACGAACATATTTTTTCTTATGTCAACAATATTAACACCATAGAAGGTGGAACACACGTTGCGGGCTTCCGCCGTTCCATCACAAGAGTATTCAAAGCTTATGGCGATAAAAATAAATTGTTTGAAAAAGCCAAAGTGGACATCACAGGCGACGACTTCCGTGAAGGTTTGAGCGCCATCATTTCGGTGAAAGTTCCTGAGCCACAATTCGAAGGACAGACCAAAACAAAATTGGGGAACAACGATGTAATGGGTGTTGTGGATGTTAGTGTGAGCCGTGTGTTAGAAGCTTATCTAGAAGAACATCCAAAAGAAGCCAAGCTCATTATTGATAAAGTAATTATTGCTGCACAAGCAAGGGCCGCTGCAAGAAAGGCGCGTGAAATGGTGCAAAGAAAAAGCGTATTGACCGGCGGTGGATTGCCAGGAAAACTTGCCGATTGTTCCGATCGTGATCCTCATCGTTGCGAACTTTATCTTGTCGAAGGAGACTCGGCTGGGGGTACTGCAAAACAAGGTCGCGACCGTTCTTATCAAGCCATTCTTCCTTTGCGTGGAAAGATTTTGAATGTTGAAAAAGCACAAGAATATAAAATCTACGAAAACGAGGAAATCAAGAATATGTTTACCGCTTTGGGTGTAACTGTTGGAACACCTGAAGATCCAAAAGCATTAAACCTTGCCAAGTTGCGCTATCACAAAATCGTCATCATGACCGATGCCGATGTGGATGGTTCTCACATTGCTACTTTGATTCTAACTTTCTTCTTCCGCTACATGAAAGAATTGGTGGAACAAGGCTTTGTGTATTTGGCACAACCACCGCTTTACTTGGTGAAAAAAGGAAAGGAACAAGGTTATGCTTGGAACGAAGATGATCGAAAAGCGCTCATCGATAAGTTTGCTAACGGAAAAGAAGACAGCGTGAATGTGCAGCGCTACAAGGGTCTTGGTGAAATGAATGCTGAACAACTTTGGGACACTACCATGAATCCGGATACTAGAACCTTGAAACGAGTAACAATTGATAGTGCTGCGGAAGCTGACATGGTGTTCTCGATGTTGATGGGTGACGAAGTAGCACCAAGAAGAGCATTCATTGAAAGCCATGCAAAATATGCTAGACTAGATGTGTAAACACTAAAGACTATTAAAAAGTAAAGAGCATTTTCTTCTACAATTCAAAAAGAAGGAAATGCTCTTTTTAGTTTGTATGATTTGTACATTAATGAATTTATTTAAACTTATAAAACAAACAACCCCTCGCAAACGCGAGGGGTTGAAATTCTAACCTTATATATGAAACAAAATCTTATTGTTGTTTTGCTGTAAACACTACATTAGTAGCATAAGTACCAGCAGGGTAAGCGAAACCAGGAGTTGCTTTATACTTCACAGCGAAAGTTTGGTTACCACCGTTTGATGCATTCGTGATTAGGTTAGCTGCAGTTGCAGACAAACTATTGTAAACAGAAGCAGAGAAACCAGAACCAATTGAACCAACTGTGTTGTTTGCAGAAACTAAAACTCCCAATACAGAAGCAGGCATAGTTGAAGAAGTCATTACACCATTGTTCAT
>CAZNVQ010000068.1:0-13435 GCA_964576425.1 uncultured Flavipsychrobacter sp.
TTAGCCAAATAATATTTCCCGACGCATTAATTTTACCAATAAAACTTTGAATTGTTGAGTTGCTATATAGATTTGAAGTATCTAAGTTGAATTCATTCTTATAGGTACCTAGGAAGTAAATTTCATTTTGAGATCTAGCAATAACTTTATGTATCCCACCATTATTAATCTTATCACTTTTTGACCATTTATGATTTCCATTCAAGTCGTATTTGGATAAAATAATATGCCCATGAATTGTGTCATTTCCGAAAATAGTATAAGTACCTGTGCTAGTAGTTGACAAATAAATGTCTTGATTTTTAATTGATATAGAATTTCCATTTAATCCTCCATCACTTATTATTTGTTTTACCCAAACAACATTACCAATTTGATTTATTTTGGAAATGAACATATGCGTGTTGGGTGAAACGCTATCTGCGTTCCAAATTGTGTCATTGTCGAATACGGCATAAAAACCAGTGTATGAGCCCACTAAATAAGTATTCCCAAAATCATCAGATGTTATACATTTTGTGTAGATGTCATTAAAGATACCGTCGAAAAAATTCTTTTTGACCATAATAACTGTTCATTATTGTCATATTTTGCTACAAATAAAGCTGTGTTTGGAATAAAAGGGTTTTCTAAAGTATCATCACTTAAAATAAAAGTATTAGAAACAAAATTTCCAGCTATTAGTCTATTGTCATTTTTATCAATATGGGTAATTGGATTAATAAAAAAATATGGCAAAATACCTGTACTTAACATATTAGGACCAGTTGAAACAGAATAGGGTGTTGACTTAGCCCAAACCGCATTTCCATTTCCATCATATTTTAAGAATAATGCTCTAGTTGTTGAATTTTCACAATAAAATGAGAAGTTATCAAAATAAGCTGTACCAGCCATTGCATTAACAGCGCCTGACATGTGAATATTTCCTTTTGAATCAATATTTAATGAACCCATATCGATCTCTGAACCATATCCTAAACTTGGTTGTGAAGCTGAGGCAGTTTTTGCCCATTGCCAATATTGTGCTTGAGTGGTAATTACTAAAAATTGTAAATGAAATACGAGTAAAAAGATTATCCTTTTCATGGAATAAATTTTGAAAAGATGAAAAATAGGGTTTTAGTTTTTTAGAAGTAAAAAAGTTGATTAATAATTTAAATGTAATAATAATTTTTTAATAAATCAAAATACATAGAAATTGTAGTTGTATTTTCCCAATTTCAGAACATTAACGTCTCTTTTGAAGTTCCTTTCGCTAGAAAGTTTATTTTTGCGCCCTAATTTTAAGTTTTGCTTCGACCTGTTCGTGATATAGTATTGAGTTTCATCGACTTTTTCCATAAGCCATTCGCAAAGTGGATTGATCGTCAAACCTTCCGCTACCTTGCTTGTGGCGGTTCAAATACTATATTTGATTTAATTATATATTTCGTAAGCTATAATTACATCCTTCATAAAGAAATGGTTCAATTGCCATTTTTTGATATGTCACCACATATTGCGGCTTTCTTCATGTCTTTCAGTATTAGCTTTCCGCTCGGCTTTTTGTTGTCCAAATATTTGGTGTTTCAAGAATCCAATCTTAAAGGGCGCATTCAGCTTTTTCGTTATGCCTTATTGGTTTCGTCTTGCATTGTGCTCAACTATGTGTTTTTGAAATTCTTTGTTGAAATCTGCCATATTTACCCAACGCCTTCCAAAGCCATTACAACGGCAATTGTGGCAGTTTTCAGTTACATCACCCAACGCAATTTCACTTTCAAAGTGAAACAAACAGCTTAAGAATATTTTTATATTTAAATCCTTTTCCATAGCAACTTTCTGCCCTTTGCTCGTAGTTCCTTCTAAGGATATGCATTACCTTTGCGCTTCGTATGACCATTGAACAAATCAAAGAAATGAGAGCAAGAGTCCAACACTTGCATCGTTTTTTGACTATTGATGAAAAAATTGCCAAAGTGGAACAAGACAAAGCCTTGACTTTGTCGCCAGGTTTTTGGGACGATAACGCAAGAGCGACTTCAATGCTCAAGGAAATCAATGTGCTACAGTTTTGGATCAATCTTTACCAACAAGTATCAAGCTCAGTGGAAGATTTTGCGGTTTTATTTGAGTTTTGGAAAGCCAACGAAGCAACGGAAGAAGAAGTGAAAACGGCTTTCGACCACGCCATCCAACAAATTGATGAATTAGAATTTAAATCCACGCTCAACGAACCTGAGGATGAAATGCCAGCCATGATGGTTATCAACTCTGGTGCGGGCGGCACTGAAAGTCAGGATTGGGCAGAAATGTTGTTGCGCATGTACCGAATGTATGGCGACAAACAAGGTTGGAAGGTTTCGGAAGTGGACGTGCAATACGGAGACGGAGCAGGGATTAAGCAAGCTACAATTGAGTTTGATGGTGCTTTTGCCTACGGCTTATTGAAAGCTGAAAATGGTGTTCATCGTTTGGTGCGCATTTCCCCTTTCGATTCCAATGCACGCAGACACACTTCGTTCGCTTCGGTTTTTGTCTATCCTTTGGTTGATAATTCCATTGAAGTGGCTGTCAATCCTTCTGATTTGGAATGGGAATTTAGACGTTCGGGCGGAAGTGGTGGACAAAACGTGAACAAAGTAGAAACGGCAGTTCGTTTGAAACACGTTCCAACAGGAATAATAGTGGATTGTCAGCAAGCAAGAACACAAGGCGAAAACAGAGAAAAAGCCTTGGCGATGTTGAAAAGTCAATTGTATGAAATTGAAATGCGAAAGCGTGAGGAAATGAAAAATGCTGCCAATGCTGATAAGAAAAAAATTGAATGGGGCTCGCAGATTCGTTCTTATGTTTTTCATCCTTATAAGATGATAAAAGACCACAGAACAGATTATGAAGTGGGTAATGTGGGTCCAGTAATGGATGGTGAAATAGATGGTTTTATCAAAGCCTATTTAATGAGTAATAACAATAAATAAATATATTAAGGGTTCATGATTTTCTTTTTTGAAGTCAAAAATTAAATTGAAAGGCTTCTTGAAATGAAAAATGAACTAATAATTTCTACTTTTAACCGAATAAAATAGACAAGATGTCCAATAAACTGTTACAAGGAAAAAAAGGAATCATTTTTGGCGCGCTTGATGAGCGTTCAATTGCTTGGAAAACAGCTCAAAGAGTAGTAGCTGATGGTGCACAAATTGTATTGACCAATGCGCCGATTGCATTGCGCATGGGAAAAATCAATGAGCTTGCAAAAGAATGTAATAATGCACCAGTAATTCCAGCCGATGCAATATCTTTGACTGATTTAGAAGCTTTGTTTGAAAAAAGCATGGAGGCTTTGGATGGAAAGGTTGATTTCGTATTGCATTCCATCGGCATGTCGCCAAATGTGAGAAAAGCAATTCCTTACACAGAAACTAATTATGATAATTTCTTAAAGACTTTAGACATTTCAGCACTATCGTTACACAAGGTGTTGCAAACGGCTATGAAACTCGATGCCATCAATGAATGGGGTTCTGTTGTTGGCTTAAGCTACATTGCTGCACAAAGAACTTTCCCTGGATATAACGATATGGCAGAAGCAAAAGCTTTGATGGAAAGTATTGCTCGTAGTTTTGGTTATCACTACGGATTTAAAAAGAAGGTTCGTGTAAACACCATTTCACAATCGCCAACCATTACCACTGCAGGTTCTGGAGTTTCTGGATTTGATGCGTTTTTTCATTATGCTGAAAAAATGTCGCCACTAGGAAATGCGCCAGCAGAGGATTGCGCTAATTACATTGCCATGATGTTTAGCGATTACACACGTATGGTGACGATGCAAAATCTTTTCCATGACGGAGGTTTCTCATTCACAGGAGTTAGCCAAGTTTTGATTGAAGATTTACAAGGAGTTTTTGATGATCAAGCGTCATCAAAATAATTTTATATAAGGCAATAATTAACCCAATGATGCGTTTGATCCGAATGATGAAAATTAGATATTGGTTTTTATTATTGCTGACAACATTTTCGAGTGTTTTGTCGCAAGCTCAAGTAACTGGCGGGCAATCAGCCATGTCTTTCTTGAGCTTGCCCAATGCACCGCACATCACTGCTTTGGGTGGAATGAATGTAGCACATTCTGTTGCCGACATTTCATTTGCATTTCAAAATCCTTCATTGATGCGCGCAGGAATGCACAACCAATTGGCACTCAACTACAATAGTTATTATTCCGATATTAAAATAATGAATTTGAATTATGGTTATCATGCGCCTAAAATCAATACTTCATTTTTATTCGGCATTCAGTATTTAGATTACGGAAATTTTACACAAACAGATAATATTGGTAATACGCTTGGTGATTTCAAAGCCACTGATTATGTAATTTCTATTGGGGCATCGAGAGCGTATCAAGAACATTGGCGGTATGGCGCTACTTTGAAATGGGCAAAGTCCAATTTGTTCGATAAACAAGCCTCAGCATTGTTGATGGATGTTGGGATTTCATACACCGATACTACTAACTTAATAACCTTAGGTGCAGTGGCAAAGAATATGGGTTTTTTTACTCAAAAATATAACCCTAATCAAACCGCAGAGCCATTGCCTTTCGACCTTCAGATTGGCATATCTAAACGATTTGCACACATGCCGCTTAGACTAATGGCTACAGCACATCATTTATATCAATGGGATATCAGATATAACAACCCAAATGATGTTCAATCAAGTGTATTATTCGGTTCTTCGGACACCACTGCAGATAATAATTCTTATTTTGTTGATAAGCTTTTCAGACACCTAACAATGGCTGCTGAATTGAGTTTGAGCAAAAGGTTGAGCGTGACTGTTGCTTATAACTATTTGAGAAGAAATGAACTAAAAATAAAAGATAGACCTGCAATGGCGGGTGTTTCAATGGGAGTTGATGTTTATCTCAATAAGTTTCAAATTCATTTTGCTCGAAGCTTCTATCATGTTGCTGGTGCCTATAATGAAATTGGCATCAACATGGCTATGAACAAACTTTTTGATTTAGGTTCATTAGGTGATAAGTCAAATTGGAATGCTGATTACGGTGATTAGTTGGCTTTGTTTTGCTTCGGGAAATTGAACAGTCTTGAACCGAGGATGGGCAATACAAATATCAAAATACTCAACAAAGAAGTTAGAAAATCTCCCCAAATCATTTCATGTTTTCCCGCTTCAATCATTAATCCTTTTTCAATCGTACATTCATTTGATCCTTCTAGAAATATAGTGAAAGAATGACACGGGTTGAAATGTGTAAACAAAGAAAGTGTAAGTTTTACACCTAAAAGTGCAATGACTAAATAAGCACAATGGTTAAGAAAATGAAATCGCTCCATCAATTGAACAAACTTTTGTGCTACGAATCTCATTGCTAAAATTCCAATAAACACACCTGTCCATATTAAGATGATATTGTTGGAGTAAGCATTTGCAGCAATTACATTGTCGATAGAAAATGCGAGATCCATTAATTCGACTAGCAAAATGGTGCTCCAGAATTTACCTAGAATTCCGAATGTGTTTTTGTAAATCCAAGATTTTTCTTTGTTGATTTCTTCAATGTCAATGATGGATTCATCCTTTGTTTTTTTAAGTTGAATAAAATACTTGATGGACAAAAAAAGCAGGTAAATGCCTCCAAGTGGCTTGAACCACCAAATTTTTATCAGCATGGACGCAAACAACAAACAAAGTCCTCTGAAAGCATAAGCCCCTACAATGCCATATTTCAAAGCTTTCTGTCTTTGATCTTTTGGTAAATCAAGAACAATTGTTGCAAGCACTGCTGCATTATCAATTGAAAGTAAACTCTCAATAAGAATTAAATTAATAATAATGCTTAATGAGGCAATAGGTTGATTGATGATTTGGTTTAAAAGTTCTGTAAAATTCATCTAATAAAAAGGTTGAATTTAATTTTTTAAGAGTGGAAGACAAATACAATGTCCATTTTTTTCGACAATAGAAAGCCAATACAATCCTGAAGAAATTGCAGACAAATCGATTATTTCAGTTGGGCTATCTGTATCTTTCTCAAACAAAATTTGTCCTAAATTATTTACAACTTTCAAATGCGTTGATGAATTAAGTTGGCTGATAGTCCATATTCCGTTTGAAGGATTTGGAACTATTTCAATAGGATTAATTTCTGTTGCTGAAATTGATAAAGATGGGTCTTGTGAAATAAGACCTTGTTTATTGACTATATTATTGTTTGGGTCAAACTCTAATCCAGTCATAGGTTTTGTCCAATTCAGATTTACGTATTGAGTTGGTGTTTCATTGATAACTTTTATTATGGTATCACCTAAACTACTTTTTAATTTTATTTCTAGCGGAAGCTTGAAAGTGGTAACTGAAGTGGGTTTGCTAGTTATTTGTGTAATTTTTAAATAAACTTGATTGTTTGTTTGGTACCATTTCGCACTATAAATTGGATATCCTTCTTGATATATCCACTGGTTAAAAAAAGTATCAAGAGATTGACCTGAAATTTGATTAGCTAAATTTAATAAATCATTAGTTGTTGCATTACCAAATGAAAATTGTTGTTGGTAATTTTTGAGTAATTGAAAGAATACTGTATCATTATATATTAGATACCTCAACATATGTGCTACTGAAGCTCCTTTGTAATAGGTCAATCTTCCACTATAAATTCTTGCTTCATCCGTTGTGTCTGATACATAAACACTACCTGCTGCGCCAGTCATTGTTTGATTAAACATAGTATTTCTGAAAGAAGCAGCAATAGTATTTGATCTGAAATGCTCTAGGTATAAATGCTCGCAATAAGTTGCAAAGCCTTCATTCAGCCACATGTCAGCTATTGTTCCACAAGTAACGTGATCTCCCCACCATTGATGTGATAATTCATGAGCTACTAAAGTAGGCTCTAAATTACCAACGGAAACAAGCGTTTGGTTTTCCATGCCTCCACTTAATGGAACAAGAATGACACCTGTTTTTTCTTTATGAAACGGATATTGGCCAAATAGCTCTGAGAAATAATTAATGATATGCTGCACTGAATCTAATTGCGCTTGACTATTAGCTAATGTGATTGAATCTGGAAAAACATAATTATTTACCAACATGGAATCATTGTTGCTGAAATGCATGGTGTAATTATATTCCTGATAATCGCCAACTACAAAAGAAAGTAGATAATAATCTATTGGATATTTAGTTTTCCATTCGTATCTGATTTGACCATTAACTGATGAAACATTCTTCAAAAGTCCATTACTAGCGGCTTTCAAACCTGGAGCAACAGTTATCCAAATATCAGCTGAATCAATTTTATCAGTTAATGATTGTTTGCATGGAAACCAATCTCTAGAATGATATGCAGCACTAACAGTATGTGTGATATTTTGAGGTGGATTACCAGCAGTACCATTTAAAATGCCATTGGTGAAAAATCCTGAACCCCCAGTTGGCACACCGTGATAGTAAACAGTGACTTGAAATGTAGACTGTGCGGGTAATGAATTGGGTAAGGCTATTTTTCTAACGAAGTTATTAATGGTTTGAACGGGTAGATTCAAACCATTAATAATCGCACTATCTATAATTAATTGATTGCTTAGTTCAAAAACATAATCAGAAAGTGAGGTTGCAACAACCTTTGCAATTGTTGTTGAGCTTCCTTGAATTGATGTTGTTAAATTGGTTGCAGTTAAATCAATTTTCACATATTTAACATCGTATTTATTTTCATCCAAATCGGCTACAGTGGGCTTCATACTTGCTTTTTCATGAGAATAAGCCCATGTTAATTTTGTTGATGCTAGTAAAACGAAAAGTAGTGAAAACTTTAAAAACTGCATGAGTACTATTGTTTAATTAATTTGAAATTGGAATTTATTTTTTCATTGGAAATATTCAGAAAATACATTCCTGAAGGTAAGTTGTCTGCTGGAACTTCGGTATCATTCGATGCTTTTGTTGACCATATTAAAGAACCATTTATGCTAAATAAATTCAACTGATGTTCTCCTGCTAGATTCACAATATGCCAGGAATTATTTGTTGGGTTTGGTACAATTGAAATTGCATTTTCATTTTCTAGTGTTGATACATTCAAAGCATTGTCTCGTGCAACACTAACTGTTGAGTCTAACAACCAATCGTTAGGGTCAACAACCATTCCTGTCATGGTTTTACTCCATTGAATGGTGAAATTTTGTGTGTTCATTTTATTATGTAATCGCACTACAGTATCTCCATTGGCACTTTTTAGTTTGATTTCAATTGGTGTTACAAATAAAGTCTGTGATGCAGGTGCCGAAGTGGTTTGATTCAATTGAACATAAACCTGATTGCCAATTTGATTCCACTTTGCTTGATAAATTGGGTAACCTTCTTTGTAAATCCATTGGTTAAAGAATGTATCCATATTTCTGTTTAATGCAGTCGCAATGAGTTGTTGAAATTGAGCCGTTGTTGGTGTACCATGACTATAAAATTGTTGATAATTCTTTAGCGTTTGAAAGAATAAATTATCATCATTAAATTCGAATCTTAAAGTATGTACCACAGCTGAACCTTTATCGTAACTCAATCTGCTATCAAAAATTCTACTATCCGAAGTAGTGTCATCAACATATACACTTCCACCAACATCACTCATTACATTGTTGTGAACATCTTTCATGAAATCAAATGCTTTTATATTATTTCTGAAATGATTAACATATAAGTACTCAGTGTAAGATGCAAATCCCTCATTCAGCCAAATGTCTTTCCAGGTGCCGCATGTAGCATGGTCACCAAACCATTGATGTCCTAATTCATGTGCCACTAACGTAGTAGTGAAAAAGCCAACTGTAGACATGGTTTGATGTTCCATTCCACCGCTAAGTGGTGCCATGCAATGACCATATTTTTCTTTCCAAAATGGATATCTTCCGAACAAATCAGAGAAGTAAATAATCATGTCTGGAACACTATCAATTTTTGGTTTCCAATTAGTCAAGGTTTGAGTATTGGCATAGATGTAGTTTTGATACAACATGGAGTCTGTTGAATTTGGGAATTGGAAATAATAGGAGTAGTCCACATATTTCGAAACAGCAACAGAAATTAAATAATAATCAATAGGGTATCGAGATGTCCATTCAAATCTTTGCTTGCTATTACCCATTGGAGTAATAGCGGTCAAAACGCCATTACTGCCAGCTTTACAAGTATCTGGAACGGTCATCCAAATATCTGCAGAATCAATTTTATCCATTAGCGCTTGTTTGCATGGCCACCAATCTCTAGCACCATAAGGTTCACTTAAAGTATAGGTTACTTTAGCACCCCAGCTAGGCGAAGTTTGATTCCTAATTCCATACGAGAAAAAACCAGTTCCACTTGGCGCTTGACCATGATAAAAAACTTGAGCAGTGAAAGATGCATTTTGATTTAAAGTAGTTGGCAAATTTATTGTTCTAATTACTCCATTGCTCGTAGCAGTTACAAGTTGTCCGTCAATTTTGCAACTATCTATTGTATTGAAAGTGCTTAGCTCAAAAACATATTTGCTCATACTTGAAACCACAACTTTGGCTTTCGTTAAAACGTTGCCTGAAATGATGGTGTTACTTGGATTGAGGTTAACGTCGAGTTTCACGTAGTTCACATCATAATCATCCTCTGATGGGTCAGCCACAGTTGTTTTAAATGATGCCGAGATTGATGATTTATGTTTTGAACAAAACTCATGTCCATGTTCAAGGTTTTGGGCGCGAGAACAAAAGCCAAATGCCAAAATACTGGCAGTTATTAATAATTTCTTCATTTTTTAAATAGTGTAAATTAAGACGATAAAAATACGGATAATAATCGCTTCAATTTTGAATAGCTACTGAAACCGTTTAATTTTGAATAATGAAGACTATATATCAGTTTATTTTTCTTGTGTTCTTTGCTTCAAGCTGCAGTAATGCTCAGACTGTTGACGTAAACACTTTTGAAAAAGGGATAAAAGGTGACGTCCAAATACTTGATGTAAGAACTCCTGAAGAATTTCAGCAAGGTCATATCGCTAATGCTATGATGGCGAATGTGAATGATGAAAAAGAGTTTGAAAGAAGAACGGCTTCATTGGATAAAGGAAAATCCATTTATGTTTATTGTTTGGCGGGAAGCAGAAGTCGTAATGCTGCAAATCAACTTCGAGCTAAAGGGTTTAAAAATGTAGTTGAACTTGCAGGGGGTATGAATGCTTGGAGACAAGCAAATAAGCCTGTTGAAGGTAATAATAATGTGAAGCAAATGAGTTCAAAAGAATATGCAGCATTGTTGTCAAATACACAATTAGTTTTAGTTGATTTTGGTGCTACTTGGTGTCCTCCTTGCCGTAAAATGAATCCAATTATCGATGCCTTGGAAAAGGATTTTTCTACCAAACTAAAAGTTGTAAAAATTGACGGCGGATCGCAAACTGAATTGATGAAACTGAATAAAATCGAACAAATGCCAGGTTTTATATTATATAAAAACGGAAAAGAAGTTTGGCGTAGTTCTGGTGAAATGGAAAAGGCTGTTTTATCAAAAGCAATTCAAACTCAGTTGTAATCGACTAACTATATGCCAAGAAATTTTTCTTCTATTATTCGTTATGACAATCATGCAGTTCTTGCAGTTGTTGTTCCTCATTTGCGTAAAGATGGATTATATTTTGAAATTAATATTCAAGGTTTTGTTCGGTTTTTTATGCAATGGTCTGCATTAGGTCGTTACGACCTTGTAGAAGAGGATGGTGTGCAGTTGCCATACAATCTTATTTTAGCTGTAAGTGATATGTTAGAACACGAAAAACTAGCATTATAAAAAAAGAGGATTGACAAAAATCAATCCTCTTTTTAGTTATTGGAATTTAAGATTATGCTTCAGCATAGCTACTTGTAGGTTCACAAGTACAAACAAGATTCCTATCTCCAAAAGTATTGTTTACTCTTGCAACACTTGGCCAGAATTTATTGTTACGAACATAGCTAAGTGGAAATGCAGCCTTTTCTCTAGAGTAAGTATGATTCCACTCTCCGATTGTAATTTCAAACTGAGTATGTGGTGCATTTTTCAATGGATTATCTTTTTTATCAGCAATTCCATTTTCAATTTCAGCAATTTCTTTTCTAATTGACAAAAGTGCATCACAGAATCTATCAAGCTCATCTTTGTCCTCACTTTCTGTTGGTTCAATCATAATTGTTCCAGGCACAGGAAAACTCATTGTTGGGGCGTGGAATCCATAATCCATCAACCTTTTAGCCACATCTTCTGCTTCTATCTCTGCTGATTTTTTAAATGGTCTAAGGTCAACAATAAACTCGTGTGCACATGTTCCGCCTGTTCCTGTATAAAGAATATCGAAATCATTTTGCAATCTTGCACGCATATAATTGGCATTCAAAATAGCAAATTCAGTTGCTTGACGAACACCATTATAACCTAGCATTCTGATGTAGCCGTAAGATATGAGCAAAATGCTAGCTGAACCAAATGGAGCTGCAGAAACAGCATGGCTCATAGTATGTGTTCCATTCTGATGAAACACGTGTCCAGGAAGAAATTCAGCCAAATGTGATTTCACACAAATTGGTCCCATTCCAGGTCCACCACCACCGTGTGGAATTGAAAAGGTTTTGTGCAAATTAAGATGACAAACATCGGCACCAATCAAACCTGGAGCTGTTAATCCAACTTGAGCATTCATATTGGCCCCATCCATATATACCTGACCGCCAAATTCATGGATAATTGCAGTAATCTCTTTTACAGTCTCTTCATACACACCATATGTTGATGGGTAGGTAATCATAATACCAGCAAGATTTTCAGCGTATTGAGATGCTTTTAATTTTAAATCTTCTACATCAATATATCCATTTTCAAGCGCCTTGACTACAACCACTTTGTATCCAGCCATAACAGCAGAAGCTGGATTGGTGCCATGTGCTGAAATAGGAATAAGCATGATGTTTCTATGCCCTTCATTTTTATGTAGGTGGTAGTTTCTGATGGCTAATAAACCTGCATACTCGCCTTGAGCGCCACTGTTAGGCTGTAAGCTACAAGCATCAAAAGCAGTGATTGCACAAAGATATTTTGACAAATCTCTTGCAATTTGTTGGTAGCCTTCGGTTTGATTCAATGGGGCAAATGGATGCATTTTGCTCCAGCTTGACCAACTCAATGGCATCATTTCACTTGCTGCATTCAATTTCATAGTACAAGATCCCAATGAAATCATGCTGTGGTTCAATGAAAGATCTTTATTTTCTAGCGATTTTATGTAACGCATCATTTGTGTTTCGCTATGATGCTTGTTAAAAACTGGATGTGTCAAGAAGTCGGTAGTTCTTGTCAAAGATGATGGTATGTGAGTCAAAGCATGCTCATCATCAATTTTGAAAGCAATGGTTTCGTCAGCTTTTAAGTTAAATACTTCTAGTAAATTGAATAAATCAGATATCGTTGTTGTCTCGTCTAGTGAAATTCCTATATGCTGATTATCTGGGTAAAAACGAAGATTAATTTGATTTTGCTCTGCTTTTTCTTTAATAATTTGAGTATTGTCAACTTTTAGAGTAATGGTATCAAAATACTGATTTGAAACTACTTGATAACCATATTGCACAAGGGTTTCAGCCAGCGTTTGTGTTAACGATGCAATTCTTTTAGCAATATTTTTCAAACCATCAGGTCCGTGAAAAACAGCATACATTGCTGCAATGTTGGCTAGTAATGCTTGTGCTGTGCAAATATTTGAAGTAGCTTTTTCACGTTTAATGTGTTGTTCACGAGTTTGAAGTGCCATGCGTAATGCTCTGTTACCTTTTGCATCTACACTAATTCCAATAATTCTTCCAGGAATATTTCTTTTGAACTCATCCTTAGTTGCAAAAAAAGCAGCATGTGGACCACCAAAGCCTAAAGGAACGCCAAAACGTTGCGCAGAGCCAAATGCAGCATCAGCATCAAGTTCTCCTGGAGGAGTTAATAATGTCAACGCTAAAAGATCGGTTGCCATTCCAACATAAACATTCAATGCATGCGCTTTTTCAATAAAATTGCGATAGTCTTCAACAGAGCCTTTATCATTTGGATACTGAATAAGCGCACCAAAATATTGGTCTGTCAATGTAATATTTCTATAATCTCCAAAAAATACATCTATACCAATTGGCGTAGCTCTTGTAAGAATTACATCTTTAGTTTGTGGGAAAACATCGTTATCAACAAAAAACTTTGGTCGATCTATTTTATCCATGTTTTTGTTGAGCATATTGAAAAACATGGTCATTGCTTCAGCTGCAGCTGTTGCTTCATCCAAAAGAGAAGCATTAGCAATAGGTAAGCCTGTCAAATCTGAAACCATGGTTTGATAATTCAATAAACTTTCCAATCTTCCTTGAGCAAT
>CAZNVQ010000069.1:0-13342 GCA_964576425.1 uncultured Flavipsychrobacter sp.
TAATAAATTAAATACAGCAAGAATCAAATGGCAATTTTTTGTTGATGATAAAAATAATTTTCATCAAATAATAGAAACCTACTCAACATATGATGAAATAGCTAATTGGAGCGAAAAAGGCTGGAATCTTGGTTTAGTAGAATGGAGTAATAGCCAAGATTTCAGATTAAATAACACTAAATATATTCGCCCAAAGTTTTATTCAGAAACAAAAGTTTTGATTGAGAAAAATAATTGGGATGATGCCATCCTAACTATTAAAAACAAGGTTATTGAATCAAGTATTGGGAATATTTTTCTAATAAAAGACGATTTTGTTTCTACTCCGACTCTAGAATCCGGCTGTGTGGCAGGTGTGATGCGACATTTTTTGATCAATTTCTTAAAATCAGAAAAAAGAATTGTTAAAGAAAAGGAAATTCATATTGATGAGCTTTTTGAGGCTGATGAACTATTTATCACAAACGCCCTGAGAGGAATCAAATGGGTGAAAAGCTTGGAAAATAAAAGTTTTGCATCTTTTCAAACAAAAAAGATAGTTGATGAAATTAAATAAAATCACTTAAGCTATTTTTTAATATTATCAAATTATTAAGAATTAATGTTAAATTTTGTTTACTATGTTTAAAAATTGTGACCATTATCATTTGGTTCGTTGGTAGTAAATTTTACTTTTGTCTCGAATTTATTATTAAAAACCTTAACAAAATTTATTTTATGAAAAAAGCATTACTCGCTTTATCCCTTGTAGCAGCATCAACAGGTGCATTCGCTCAATTATCTTTCGCTCCGGTTGTTGGTCTTAACATGGCTAACATGAGCTACAAATTAGCTGGAGAATCTTTAACCTCTAATATGAAAATGGGTGTTCATTTGGGTGTAATGGCAAAATACGCTATAGGTGAAAAACTTGCTATCATGCCAGGTGTATTATTTTCAATGAAAGGAACTTCAGTTGAGTTACTTGGAACAAAAAATGAAGTGTCTTTAAACACACTAGAAATCCCTGTAAACATTTCATATGGTATTACTAGTAATGAGGAAGGTCTTTATGTTTTTGCTGGACCTTATTTAGGAATTGGATTAAGTGTTAAAAGCGGAGATAGTGATATTGAATTTGGTGATGACGCAGGAAAAATGAAAAGAATGGATTTCGGTGCAAACGCTGGTCTTGGATATAAATTACCAATGGGTCTGATGGTTCAAGCTCAATATGGAATTGGATTTGCTAACCTAGCTGGTGGTGGAGATTCTGACAATTCAGTAAAAAATAATGTTATAGGAATCACAGTTGGTTATTTCTTAGGTGGAAATAAATAATCTTTAAGTATAATACTTTAAAAAGTCTCGCTTTTTGCGAGACTTTTTTTTGCTCCCACATTTCCTTTATAAATTCGCAAACTTATGGCAACAGTAAGAGTTCGTTTTGCACCAAGCCCAACAGGAGGTTTGCATCTTGGTGGTGTTCGCACCGTTTTGTTCAATTATCTTTTCGCTAAACATCACAATGGCGAGTTTGTTCTTCGAATAGAAGACACCGATCAAAGTCGCTTTGTGGAAGGCGCTGAAGAATATATTATGAAATGCTTGGATTGGTGTGGTCTTCACCCCAACGAAAGTCCAATAGTTGGCGGACCTTTTGCACCATACCGACAGAGCGAAAGAAAACATTTATATTTTCGATATGCCAAACAACTTATTGATTCAGGAGTTGCTTACTACGCTTTTGACACCACAGAAGAATTGGAACAAATGCGCCTTCAATTCAAAACAGAACAATATACAACACCGCAATACGACCATAGAACAAGAATGAATATGCGCAACTCTTTGTCTTTGAGCCCTACTGAAGTGGAAGAGTTATTATCAAAAAATACACCTTACGTAGTTCGTATTAAAATGCCTGATAACGAACAACTCACCTTTCATGATATGATTCGAGGTGAAGTGCATTTTGATACCAATCTTGTGGATGACAAAGTGTTGCTGAAATCCGATGGAATGCCAACCTACCACTTAGCCGTGGTAGTGGATGATTATTTGATGAAAATCACCCATGCGTTCAGAGGTGAAGAATGGTTGCCAAGTGCACCTATTCATTTATTGCTTTGGCGCTATTTGGGTTGGGAAAATGAAATGCCGCAATGGGCGCACCTTCCATTGATTTTGAAACCCGATGGTCATGGCAAACTAAGCAAACGTGATGGTGACCGTTTAGGATTTCCTGTTTTCGCAATGGACTGGACCGACCCAAGAACGCAAGAACAAACTAAAGGATTCAAAGAAAGAGGATTTTTGCCTGAAGCTTTTGTGAATATGCTGGCTGTTTTAGGATGGAACGATGGTTCAGAACAAGAAATATTCAGCATGGAAGAACTTATTGAAAAATTCTCCATTGAAAGAGTACACAAAGGCGGAGCAAAATTCGATTTCGAAAAATCAAAGTGGTTCAATCATCAATACATAATCAAAAAAGACAACGAAGAACTTGCACAACTTGTGTTTCCATTCATTGCTGAAAAAGGACATCAACCGGAAATTGGATTCTTAACTAAAGTTGTTGCATTAATCAAAGAAAGATGTCATTTATTGAGCGAGTTTTGGAAGCAAGGTGCATTCTTTTTTGAAACGCCAACTTACAACGACTTGACTCCAATTTCAGACAAGTGGAATGAGGCAAAAAAACAGTTTTTCACAGAATGGGCTGATGGTTTAGATGTACAAAGTGATTGGACTGCAGCCGCTCTCGAACAAGCTTTCACAGAAAAAATGCAACAAGCTGGGCTCAAAAAAGGGGATGTTTTGTTGCCTTTAAGAGTAATGCTAGTGGGTGGTAAATTTGGTCCTGGTGTTTTCGATATTGTTGCATTAATTGGAGCCAAAGCTACACGTGAAAGAGTTTTACATGTGATTGGACAGCTTTAAATCATAATCTAAAACACAAGATACATAGAGGTTTATTTTAGTTGATAAGCCTTTATGTATTTTGTTTCAATTGTCCAATCTTTGCCAGCTTTCACTAAAAAATAAGGATAAAAAACAGGACTTCCATTCACCTGAAACCCAATATTATAAGCCATTGTAGCCGTTTCTTTTTTCACTATCGGCACAACCTTAGTTGTTCTCGACTTTGGAAAAGTAACCGTTGTTTTGGACTTGTTGGGACCATAGACAACCTCCACGTCACTAACCCAATATCCTTGTTGTTGTTTAGCTTTTGTCACTGTGATTATAAATACACGCACTTCTTTGTTGTAAGAAATTTTCACACTATCGACAAAAAGAATTCTTTGATTCCATAATGAACCTTTTTGTGCATTTGCTGAAACAAAAGAGCTGAAAATCAAAGCTATAACTAAAAACATCTTCATAAAACGAATGTATATTCTAAGGCACAAACCTTAAATTTGAACTGTAAAGTTGAAAAACATTTCTTTATTCAATAAAACAAACATTATTCCTGATGAAAAAATGGAAAATTCCAGCAATGGCAATTTTAAGCATCCAATCGATGATGAGCATCTGCCCCAACTCAGCAACAGCACAAAGCAAAGAAATGGTGAAAGACGTTGACCTAGCGATGAGCGTGGAAGCCGAAGCTTTTGCCGACATTCAAGTGCTTCGCTACAGCATTCCTGGATGGTCGGAGCTAAGCCTTCAACAAAAAGAACTAGCTTATTATCTCTACGAAGCTGCACTTTCAGGAAGAGATATTATCTATGATCAAAAAAGCAAACACGGCATTTTACTAAGAAAAACAACTGAGGCAATTTATAGCACCTACAAAGGTGATCGCAATAGTAGCGATTGGAAAAAATTTGAAGAATACTGTGGTAGATTTTGGTTTTCAAATGGCAACCATCATCATTATAGTAACGAAAAATTTATTCCAGAATGTAGTTTCACCTATTTTACATCGTTGGTGAAAAACAGCGACGCCACTAAGTTTCCAAAGAAAAGTAAAGAAACTACCGATGCTTTTTTAGCTAGAATAAAGCCTTTGATTTATGACCTTAAGGTAGAACCTAAAGTGGTTGACCTTAGACCAAATGTTGATAACATCAAAAACTCATCAAACAACTTCTATGAAAATGTGACTCAAGCTGAGGTGGAAAAATTCTACGAGAATTTTAACACAAGCGGTGATGCACCAAGCTGGGGATTGAATAGTAAAACCATGAAAGATGCTACTGGCAAAATTGTGGAGAAAGTTTGGAAAGTGGGTGGCATGTATTCTGCAAGTATCGAAAAAATTGTTTTTTGGCTCAACAAAGCCATTGAAGTTTCCGAAAATCCTAAGCAACGAGAAGCACTTGAATTGCTCGTTCGTTTTTACCAAACAGGCGACCTTAAAGTGTTTGATGATTACAGTATCGCTTGGGTTAACGACACCGAATCGCGCATTGATGTTGTGAATGGTTTCATCGAAGTTTATCTTGATGCCATTGGCAAAAAAGGAAGTTTTGAAAGTGTGGTTTCCATGAAAGATATGGAAGCAACAAAACGAATAGCTGCCATCGCTGCACAAGCACAATGGTTTGAAGACCACTCTCCTCTTGACCCAGCACACAAAAAAGAAAAAGTAAAAGGCATTACAGCAAAAGCCATAACCGTAATCGTTGAAAGTGGCGACAGCGCTCCATCTACGCCGATTGGCATCAACCTGCCAAATGCTGATTGGATTCGTAAAGAACATGGTTCAAAATCTGTTTCATTGAGTAACATTATTAGTTCTTACAACACTTTCAGCGCCAAAGGAGGAATGACAGATGAATTCGTTATTGACCCTATGGTAAAAGAAAGAATGAGAAAATATGGTAATCTCGCCTCTGACTTACATACTGACATGCATGAATGCATCGGACATGCATCGGGACAAATCAATCCTGGTGTTGAAACTACTGACAAGACTTTGAAAAACTACGCCTCAACGCTTGAAGAAGCTCGTGCGGACCTCGTAGGCTTGTACTATGCGATGGATCAAAAGTTGGTGGATATTGGCGTGGCACCATCTACTGAAGTGGGCATGGCTGAATACGATAGCTATATGCTCAATGGCTTGATGACGCAGTTAAGCCGATTGAAACCGGGTGAGCAATTGGAAGAAGCGCACATGCGCAACAGACAGCTCAACGCTCGTTGGGTGTATGAAAAAGGAAAGGCAAACAATGTGGTAGAGCTCTATAAAAAAGGAGAAAAAACCTACGTGAGAATCAATGACTACAAGCGTTTGAGAATGTTGTTTGGCGAATTGCTTAAAGAAATTCAACGCATCAAATCAGAAGGAGATTACAACGGGGGAAAAAATCTTGTTGAAAACTATGGTGTAAAAGTAGATGCGGAACTCCATCGCGAGGTGTTGGGACGCTATGCAAAATTGAACGTGAAGCCCTACCGTGGATTTGTTCAACCGAAGTTGATACCGATTAAAAATGGCGATAGAATAATTGATGTGAAAGTGGAATACCCAAGAAGTTTCTATCAACAAATGATGGAATTTGGAAGTCAATATGGCTTTTTGCCGGTCAACAACTAAAATAATAATTTAATATCAAATGAACGCTCAACCATGATGGAGCGTTCATAATTTTTAATATATTTTTTATTTTAATAACTTAAGGGGATTAAATAAATTAGATTACCATAGTCATACATTGCCATAATTTGAATAAATGTTTGCCTTAAATAATTTGGATTACTCACATTCAGTATTATTTTTGTCTCCGTAATTTCCTAAAAATAAAACATTAGAACTGTGGCGTACGACAACAGAAATTTTGACGAAAACAACAGCTTTGGCGACAACAGAAGCAACGAAAGCATCTACAGCAAAAGATTAAAAGCGGGGAAAAGAAGAACCTACTTCTTTGATGTTCGTACAACTCGTGCTAGTGATTATTTTATCACCATAACTGAAAGCAAGAAGCGTGCTGACGACCGTGGCTATGAAAGACACAAGATGTTTTTGTACAAAGAAGATTTCAACAAATTTTTAGCAGCATTGACGGACACTATCAACTATGTGAAGACAGATTTGATGCCTGATTTCGATTTCGATGCTTACAAAAATGATTTCGAAAATGAAGAGCATTACAATGCAGAAGCCTCTACAGACAACGAAATCAAGCATGATGACACTAATGTGGATGATTGGAAAATCTAGTTTTACTATAAGTTTATTATCAATAAAAAAACCGCAACATTGCGGTTTTTTTTATTGTTGTAAAATTGTTGAAAAGATTAGTCGTTACTTGGTTTTTTCATGATAGCATAAATTTCAACAGCAAAGCCAATCATCATCACAATTGGTCCTAGTGTAATTCTCCTGAAGCTGTAAACTTCTTCGAAATTGAATTGGTGTGGGTCTTGGCTTTTGCCACCCGACATCAAAAAAAGTGCTATTAAAATAAGGACAACGCCAGCAGCCATCCAAGTGTAGTTGCTTTTATCAAACAAAAAAACTTGGTTTCCTTTAGGCTCGTTTGAATTTGATTTTAGATTACTCATGATTTTATAATTTAGATTTTTTTAAGATTAATTAATATAAATCGTCCACGTGCATTTTCAAATATTTAACCACCGAGCGATGCGTGCTGATGGTTGAAATGAGGATTCCTACCAATATCATTCCAAACATCAAACAAAACATCAAAAATGGCTCGTGTAGCGACTTTAAAGAAGGCAGTTGTGATTCTGAAAATGAAATTACGAACCATAATCCAATTACGGAAATCACACCACTGATGCATCCATTAATGATGGCACGTGTATCGAAAGGGCGAGTGATAAAAGCGTGAGTGGCTCCTACCATTTGCATGGTTTTAATTAAAAAACGATTACTGAACATGGCCAAGCGAACGGTGTTGTCGATAAGAATGACAACAACCACGAAAAGTAAAAGTGAGATGGCGCCAAGTACAATACCGATTTTACGAAAATTGCTGTTCATTTTTTCCACCGTAACTTTTGGATAAGTCACTTCACGGACAATATTGCTTTGTTCAATGAATTGAGAAATTTTCAATAAGCTGTCGGCGTTTACGTATTCCGAATGCAAATTGAGATTGATGGACGCGAATAAAGGATTGAAATCAATTAATTGAGTAACGTCTTCATCCCATTCTTTTTTAAAATCTTCGGCAGCTTGTTCTTTTGAAATGATGGTTGCTTTTCGAGTAAAAGGCTGATTATCAAGAATTGATTTCAATTTATCCGCCATTTCAGCGCGGGTGTTGTCGTGTAAAACAACCTGAACTTCGATGTCTTCTTTGAAGGCTTTGGTTAATCCACGACCATTAAGGAGCAACCAACCGAGTGTTCCTAAAAGAAATAATACTAATGATACGCCGATGATAGCATATATATATGAAGGTTTTGATTTTTGTCCTACCGCCATTACATTTTTCCGTTAACTCCCAAAAGTAAAAAATTAAAATTGCCCTGAAAGGATAAAGGTTGTTAAAAAATATCTTGAATTACGATTTCTTTTCTGAACCTAGAAAAAACCTTGTTGTTATCTTTATCCGATTTTTAGAACATATGCAAGATTTACATTCTTTTTTCAATTTTTCAGAAACTGAATATTTAGAAAACCAAAACTATCAACCACTAACTTGGGGAGCATCGATTTTCAATACAGAATTGAGCAGCCCTATTGAAGAAGCGGATATTGTTATTGTTGCTTGTGGAGAAATGAGAGGTGCGCAGCAAGAACAATTATATTCCAACGGACCACAAGCCATATTAGAACAATTTTTTAATATGTATCAATGGCACCCTGAAGTAAAAGTTGGCTTTGCTGGTTTTTTAAAACAAGGTTTAACCACTTCCGATTCTGAAGCAGCTTTACGCACTGTGTTGGATGAAATTCAAGCTTCAGGAAAAACTGTAATTGTTTTGGGTGGTTCTCACGACTTGATGATGCAACAATATGAGGCTTACAAAAAACAAGAAAAACTTATCAATGCCGCAGCTATAGATATGCTCATCGACCTTGAAGAGGCTGAAGAAATTACCGATAAGTCTTTTTTGATGGACATGCTTACAAGCGAACCTAATTATATTAAAAATTATAGCCACATTGGCTTTCAAAGCTATTTTGTTCAGCCCAAAATGTTAGAAACGCTAGACAAACTACGCTTCGATTTTTACAGATTAGGCAAAGTGAGAGAACAAATGGAAGAAATTGAACCCGTTATTCGTCATACCGATCTTTTGAGTTTCGACCTATCTGCTGTACGTTATAGCGATGCTCCTTCTAATATCAACGGTTCGCCAAATGGTTTTACTGGCGACGAAGCTTGTTTGCTCTCCAAATACGCAGGCATGAGTGAAAAACTTAGATCATTTGGTATTTATGGCTACTTGCCAGAGCACGACCAAAATAAAATGACAGCAAAGCTAATTGCTCAAATGTTGTGGTACTTTATTGACGGCTACTACATCAGAAAACAAGAAGCTGCATTGACAGAAAAAGATGAATTTTTAGAATTCAGTATTCGCTTTTCAGACAACGATTGCATCTTTTTGAAAAGCAAGAAAACCAACCGTTGGTGGATGCAAATGCCTGACAAAACCTTTATTCCATGCAGCTATCAAGACTATTTAATTGCCGCAAATAATGATATTCCTGAACGCTGGTTGAGAGAACAAGAAAGACTTGCATAATAAACCAACACATTCGAGATTATCTAGACTCAAAATTGTCACATGATTGAAAATAAAAACATAATTCAAGCTGAAGAGCGAGCCATTTTAGTGGGTTTGATTTATAAAGAACAAACCGAACCAATGGTGATGGAATATTTAAATGAACTTGCTTTTCTTGCTGAAACCGCAGGAGCAAAGACCGACAAAATGTTCATTCAAAAACTACCAAATCCTGACAGCAAAACCTTTGTGGGTAAAGGAAAGCTTGAAGAAATAAGAATTTACGTTCAAGCTAAAGGCATTCAATTATGTATTTTCGATGATGAACTAACGGGCTCGCAAATTGGTAATATTTCCGATGTTTTAGGCATTAAGGTAATTGATAGAAGCGATTTGATTCTAGATATTTTTGCAAGAAGAGCCAAAACCGCACAAGCCAAAGTTCAAGTTGAATTAGCACAATACCAATATATCCTTCCAAGACTAAAAGGCATGTGGAAACACCTTGAAAGACAAGGAGGTGGAATTGGTTCAAGAGGACCTGGTGAAACTGAAATTGAAACAGACCGAAGAATTGTAAAAGATAAAATTAGCTTGTTGAAAAAAAGACTTCAAGAAATTGATAAACAAGCTACAACACAAAGACAAGAAAGAGGAACCTACATACGAGTAGCACTTGTTGGTTACACGAATGTGGGCAAAAGCACGCTCATGAATTTGATTAGCAAGTCAGATGTTTTTGCAGAAAATAAGCTCTTTGCAACTTTGGACACTACAACGAGAAAAGTAGTTTATGACCAAACGCCATTTCTATTGAGTGACACTGTTGGTTTCATTAGAAAATTACCACATCATTTGGTTGAAAGTTTTAAAAGCACACTTGATGAAGTTCGTGAAGCGGATTGTTTATTGCATGTTGTGGATATTTCACACTCGAGTTATGAAGACCAAATGGGAACAGTAAACAAAACGCTTCAAGACCTAAAAGCTTTCGACAAACCAACAATCACTATTTTCAACAAAATGGATACTTATGAAGAAAATACATTTGACAAATGGTTACCTTCAGAAGTAAAAGAAGAACTCAGAAAACAATTATTCAGACGTTGGGACAACCTCACTCATGGTCATTGTGTATTTGTTTCGGCAACTGAAAAAATGAATATTGATGGTTTACGAGAATCAATTTTAAACAAAGTGAAAGAATTATACACCGTTCGATATCCATATTTGACTCAGTTTTATTGATAAAAAAGTTATTCGATTGCTCGATTCAAAAAATCAACCAAAGGTTTCATGGTTTGAAATGTTTGAATGCAGGTGGCAATCATTTTTTTATTTAAAAGGATTTCGTCATCAATTGGTTTTGTTACCGTAAAACTTTTAAGCTTTAAAACTTCGATTGCAGGATTTTCAGCATCATAACCCTTTGGATTTGTTTTGAGTTTTTCACCTTGTACAGTAACGAATGTATTTTTAAAATTTTTTTCACTAGTGAAATCTTCCCATTCCTTGAAATTATAATCAATTTCCTGACGAACAGCTTTCAATAAATTTGCTTCGGGCATCCACAAACCACCACCAACAAAGCTTTTGCCATTGGGCTCAATATGTAAATAATATCCTGCACCAAGAAATTTTTTTCCGCCTTTGCTGAAATAAGCCCCAAAATTAGGTTTATATGGAGATTTATCTTTTGCAAAACGAACATCTCTAAAAATTCTAAATATGCATTCTTTGGCTTTCAAATGAGCTAACTCTGGTTCAAATGAAGCCATTTCCACCAAAAGAAGTCCTACAAATTGTTCAAAATCCTTTTTTGACTCTTCATATAATTTTTTATTTAAATCAAACCAAGTTTTGTTATTGTTTTCTTTCAATTGAGAAAGAAAAGAATGAATAGCAGGCGTTATCATGTCAAACTATAATTTGTGATAAATTTCACTAAAATTTTAATACTCAACAGCAAGTTTAAGCAAACTAGTTGATTCTTATGTCAAAATCTTAGCACAAATGAAATACCTTTGAACTTCTTAATGAAATTGAATAATTTTAGAGCAAAGAGACTTGCCATTTTAGGCTCAACGGGGTCAATAGGCACACAAGCTTTAGACGTTGTCACTGCACATCCTGAACTTTTTGAAGTTGAGATACTAAGCGCTCACAGCAATGCTGAGCTTCTGGTGCAACAAGCCATTCAATTTAAACCGAATGCTGTTGTTATTGTTGAAGAAACCAAATACAATTGGGTAAAAGAACAATTATCATCACAACATATAAAAGTTTTTGCTGGTGCTGCTTCACTTAATGAGGTAGTGCAATGGGAAAGTGTGGATTTGGTTCTTGGTGCTATTGTTGGCTTTGCAGGTTTGCATTCCATGTTGTCAGCTATCGATGCAGGCAAACAAATTGCATTAGCCAACAAAGAAACTTTGGTAGTTGCGGGAGAATTGGTGATGTACAAAGCAATTGAAAAAAATGTATCTATAATTCCAGTTGATAGCGAGCATTCTGCAATTTTCCAATGCCTTGTTGGTGAAAACATAAATTCTGTTGAAAAAATATTACTCACAGCTTCTGGCGGACCATTTTTAGGCAAAAAACCAAATTTCCTAGTTAATGTAAAAGCTTCGCATGCGCTGCAACATCCTAATTGGACAATGGGTGCTAAAATCACTATTGACTCTGCAACCTTGATGAATAAAGGGTTAGAGATGATTGAAGCAAAGTGGTTATTTGGCTTAAAAAATGAGCAGATTGAAGTAGTAATACATCCTCAGTCAATAATTCATTCTATGGTTCAATTTGTTGATGGCTCTATGAAAGCTCAAATGGGATTGCCAGACATGAAATTACCTATCCAATATGCCATGGCATTTCCGCATAGAATTGAAAATGATTTCAAAAGATTAAGCTTTAAAAACTATCCAAGCTTAACTTTTGATGCACCTGATACCAAAACCTTTAAAAACTTAGCATTGGCACAAGATGCCATGTCGCGTGGCGGCAATATTCCTTGCATCATGAATGCAGCAAACGAAGTAGTTGTTCATGCTTTTCTACAAAATAAAGTTGGCTTTTTGGAGATGAGTGATATGATTGAGAAAATCATCAACAAAGTGGCATTCATTGCTCATCCTACTTTGACTGATTACGAGGAATCAGACAAAGAAGCTCGTTTACTAGCTGACGAATTGGTTAAAAACGGTCAACTTTCAAATCATTAATTTAGCTTTTCACACAATATGATATTACAAAACATTTTATTGATTTCAGGAGGATGGGTGCAAGCACTTCAATTATTGGCAGCCCTTTCAGTACTTATTTTACTTCATGAGTTTGGGCACTTTTTCTTCGCAAGGTTGTTTAAAACGCGTGTTGAAAAATTTTATCTATTCTTTGATTTTCTATTTCCGTTTCCTGGCCTATTAAACTTTTCATTATTCAAAAAGAAAAAAGGTGATACTGAATATGGTTTAGGTTGGTTCCCACTTGGCGGATATGTAAAAATTTCAGGTATGGTGGATGAAAGCATGGATAAAGAGCAAATGGACCAACCACCTAAGCCTTGGGAATACCGTTCAAAAAAAGCATATCAAAGGTTGTTCATTATGTTGGGCGGCATCATCATGAATATTATTGTTGCAATAGGAATTTACATTGGTGTTTTTGCAAGTTGGGGGGAAGAATATCTTCCTTTAAATGAAATGAAATATGGCATTGCGGTAGATTCTGTTGCACACGAAATTGGACTTCGTGATGGTGACAAAATCATTGCACTTGACGGTAAAGAAGTGAAAAATCTGAAAGAATTGCAACTCAGTATTTTACTCAAAGGCAAGAAAAATATTTTAGTAAAAAGAGATGATAAAGAAGTATCCATTACGATTCCTGACGGAACAATTAGAAAATTACTAAAGCAAAAAGGTGCTTTTGTTGATGCTAGAGTTCCTGTTATTATCGATTCTATTGCACCAAATTCTATAGCCCTGAATATGGGACTTCAAAAAGGCGACCAATTATTAAGTATGAATCAACAACCAACAAGTTTTATTCATCAATTGGCTGCTGAAAGAATCAAACAAAGTGGGAAAGAAATTACGCTTCAGTTAGTTCGTAATAATGACACCATAAATGCAACAGTATTTCTACCAAAAGATAGTTTGTTCGGTTTTACATTTCAAATGCCTGACAAATTGTTGCATTACACGCACATCGATTATAATTTCTTTGGTGCAATTGGTAGAGGCTTAAGTTACACTGTTGAACAATTCGAATTTTACTGGTTACAATTCAAATTATTGTTCACATCAAAAGAAGTTAAAGCATCAGAAAGTTTAGGTGGCGTGGTTTCATTTGGTAAAATGTTTCCTGAAGAATTTTCATGGTTAAGGTTCTTGAACTTAGTTGCATTCGTATCAATCATTTTAGCCTTTATGAATCTCTTACCTATTCCGGGATTGGATGGTGGGTATGTGATTTTTCTACTTTTTGAAATGATTACGGGTAAAAAAGTAAGCGATAAAGTAATGGAAAAAGCAACCACAATTGGGCTTGTGTTATTACTTGGATTAATGCTATATGCCAATGGATTAGACATTTTGAGGTTGTTTAGAAAATAAAATATTTTCCTCTAAGTAGTCGTCCCTCAAAAAGTCTAGGATTGTCTATAAATAAGGATAAGATATAAAAA
>CAZNVQ010000070.1:0-13188 GCA_964576425.1 uncultured Flavipsychrobacter sp.
GGACTAAGCAATTGGTCCACTAACCAAAATCTATTTTTGTTGTTTTCAACAGCCTTCCAACCAGGAATTGATTTACCTTGTTCCGGTGCGTTGTTCACAATGTTTTGTGCTTTCTTGAAATAGTCTTCTCCACCTCTAAGCGCATAACTGTCGTAGTCGAGCCCAAGAATGATGTAGGCATAATAAGCAACCACAGCAGTGAGATTAGCACTCATAGGATCGTTGCCAGCAACACGATTATCATCAAATTGAATTGGGTTGAATTGAGTGTATTTAAAAATCAAATCTTTATCTAAAAAATTGACCAAAGGAGAGGTATAACCAGTGTTGTAAACTGGTCGTGTAGCTTGAATATTTAAAGTGCCATAATAAACATCATCATCTGGTGTTTTTCCGGTGAGGTTTATCATGATGTTGACCTCTATTTTTTCGTGAGTGGCAAATTCATCTGTTGTCCATTTTCTGGTGTTCATGAAATCAGAAACTGATTTTTCCATAGTTGTAAACACTTGTCGATCCACATTCTGAATGGCTGAGGACAAGATTTTTACTTTGCAACTGAACTCTTGTGCAGTGGCTGAATTTACCACCAAAAACAAAAGCGTTATAATGAGGATTCTTTTCATTTATAAATCAATTATTAAACGAACAATTTCTTTTGCCACTGCTGTTTTTGATTGAAGAGGAAGTTCAAGTGGCGAATGGTGTTGTGTAAGAATCGTCACTTTATTAGTGTCTACACCAAAACCTGCGCCTGCATCTTGTAAGGAGTTCAGCACAATCATGTCTGCATTCTTTTGTTTCAATTTTGATGTAGCATTTTCAATTGGTTGATGGGTTTCTAAAGCAAAACCAATCAGTTTTTGATTCTCAGATTTTCTTTGACCCAATGTTGCTAAAATATCACCGTTCTTCTCCAATTGTATGGTTAGTTCTTGATCGCTTTTCTTAATCTTTTCAGAAGCTTGATGGGTTGGTCTGTAATCCGCCACTGCAGCGGACATCACGGCAATATTGGCTTGATCGAAATGCATTAAACAAACTTCCATCATTTGTTGTGCATTCTCCACATGATGCACACGAATATTTTTATGATGAGTAGTCAAATGTGTTGGTCCTAAAACCAAATCAACGGTTGCGCCTTCATTGGCTAAAGCTTCTGCAAGTGCAATACCCATTTTACCAGTAGAAAAATTTCCAATGAATCGAACTGGGTCAATTTTTTCATAAGTTGGCCCAGCAGTAACCAAAGCTTTCTGACCCTTCAGTTTTTTATTTACGTTGAAAAAATCAGCTAATTGATCAAGTATTAATTCAGGCTCTTCCATTCTTCCCTCGCCAAACAAGCCACTAGCCAATTCCCCTTTTGCAACTTGAATGATATGATTGCCAAAGCTTTTAATGGTTTCAATATTGCGTTTGGTTGATGGATGATGCCACATATCTTCATCCATTGCAGGGGCAACAAAAACTGGACAAATAGCAGACAAGTAAACTGCACAAACCAAATTATCACAAAGCCCATTGGCTAATTTCGACAAAGTGTTGGCACTGCATGGTGCAATGAGCATTATGTCTGCCCAACGACCGAGTTCGACATGATTATTCCAAGCAGCACCATCGTTTACATTTGAAAATACATTATTCTTTGAAACTGTTGCCAGCGCCAAAGGACTAACAAATTGTTCTGCAGAGGGTGTCATAATGACTTTTACTTCAGCTCCTGCTTTCACCAACAAACGCACCAAATGAGGTGTTTTATAAGCGGCAATGCTTGCTGAAATTGCAACGATTATTTTCTTTCCTTGTAAACTCATGAATCAATTTAAGTACAAATATCACTATTTATGATTTGAATAGAAGTAAAATTACGATTAAGCAGAATGCGATAAAATTATTGTGCAAAAATAAATCTCAAAGTCAAGCCCGCTCTTGTTGTCGTCATTGGGAAAGCACTCGAAACATAAGGAATGCTTTGTCGTCTGTCGTAGAACAAGCGAACCGTCAATTTATCATTGACGATATAATCAATAGATGGTGAAATTGTTAACACTTGTTGTCCTCGAGTGGTCACGTCAATTTGTTGTGCTAAGTAGTTATTGGTGGTTCGGTCATCCCGCAAACCAATATCCATTTTAAAATTCAAATCATTTTTCAATTTTCTAACCCCAAAAACTCGGAAAGGAAGTCTAACACCTTTTTTCCTGTAGCCTATTCCAATAACATATTCGGTGCTTCTTGTTTCACTCACTTGATAGTCGATAAGACTCAAGCTCACCGTTCGTGATTTTTTGAAATCAAATCTTGCTGTAAAGTTGTTTTTGAAAGACACATCAAAACCAATCATAGGATTTAATTGCTCTGTCATAGTCAAGTTAGGCACTTGGAAATAAGGCACATAGTTGCCCGAATTGGAATCGATGAACGAAGGGAAACCAACTCCAAAGAAATCTTGATAGAACATGGCAGTGGAAAAACTATTCATGCTCAATGTTCCGGTGTAGTTATGATTGATGACAATATTCTTTACTCGTTCTTTGAAGAAAGGTAATTTACCAAGTCCGTTATAGGCAACGCGCCAATTTGGTTTAGGAGTAAAAAATCTGAATGGATTACTTCTTGTGGTGTTGCTTCTATAATCTATTAACGCCACCTCATTTGGATCTTGACCGCTATAGGCTGCTATAAATGCTGGAATCAACACATCTTGAGAATATGGTCCATAACCCTTAGTATAACCAGGATTCAAAGGATCAGGAAGTCCGTTGGTATAAGGATTTCCAGCACCTAATCTTTGTGAAATGATTTTCCGATAATCAATTAAATTTTGGAATGCTCCTTCGCCAGGTCCCGATGCGTCAAACATGGTGCTAAGCCCAATATAACTGATATTAAAAGAACCAGTAGCATATGGATTCAAATGGTCGAAAGTTCCACTTCCCGTGTCTTTGAACAATTCATTATACGATTTACTAAAAGATTGTGTCCAACTTAAATCCACTCTGAAATCTTGAATAGGTTCTAATGTAGCCGCAACATTCAGCGTTTGTGAATATTGTTGTCGGAACATGGCATTGAAAACAGGATTTTGACTTAACTTCCCTTGTTCTGCAAGAGATTCAAGATAAGTTTTTCCAGGTTGCATTCCATAAACAAAACCTAATCCAGGTTGGAAATTAAAGGAATTGATGCCCATGATATTCGTACTATCCATATATCCCGGAAGCGTTGTTCCTGCTTGTTCGGAATAATTTATTGTAGCACGTTTTGGAGAAGTTATTAGCTTTCCAATGAAGTACATTGGGTCGCTGATAACCGGAGGTTTATTTTTATTAGCAAGTCTTGCAGCTTTTTTTGCTTGTTTGAGTTTTTCTAATTCTGCCTTTTTCTTATCTGCTTGAATTTGCTTTTGCACTTTACGCAAAGAATCTATTTGTTTATTGCTCATCACTGACAAATCAATGCCCGCAAAAAGGGTTAAATCAATTTCATCACGAATGTCTTTTGCTTTATTTGCTTTTGTCTTTTTGTCGTCCGTGTCTTTTGCATCAACTTTAGAGTCAGCTTTACTATCTGCTTTAGTTTCAGGCTGTGAATCTTTTTTATCTTCACCACCCGATTTATCTCTTCCTCCAGATTTATCTTTCCCTCCTTCTTCTTTCTCTTTTGATGCTGTTGCAGTTTGTGGCGCAGGTTTTGGCGCATTTGGCCTAGGAACACTCAGTGCACGCAACCATTTATTTTTGTTATAAAGTGTTCTGAAATCTATTTCACTATTGATTTGTATGTTTTGAGTATTGCTCAAATTATTGCCTAAATCTTTAGCTAATAAAGAAGCAGCTGTCCAATTGAATGTTGAGTTATAAGTAAATCTTAAAGTGGTCCAATCAGTTATTGGAATTTTAGATAAAGGCACATTGTAAGTTCCTCCAAAAGATTGAACATAACTTGTATTTCTTCCAAAATGCAATAACCTATCAATTAAAGTATCCTTTTTCTCTTTAGTATCTATTCTACCAAATGGTTCGTCAATTCTAGACTGATTAGTTGCTCTAAAATCAAATGAAAGCGACCTTGCTAATTCCCATCGAAGACCATAATCCCGCATCCAAGTAAAGTTTTTGAAATATGTTGGTGCCACAGGCAATGCGCCATCACCGCCCAAACTGCGCATTTGTGTTTCGTTCATCACTCTGTTCAATTCTGTTCTGAACGTGAAATTGGCAGGAACTGGATTGAAATTAAAATCACGAATTAGTGCTAACCACTTTGATTTTGAAGGAACCAAGTTTCTGAAAGGCTCAATTGATTTAGCTTTCACAGAATAGGCATAACCGATGGACCCTTTATGAGTTTCAACTTCATCAGATTCGATCAACGGATTGCGTTTATATTGTTTGTTGTAGGAATAACTGAGGTCGAAATTCTTTGCGCTCCAAGGTTTTGTCTTTCCGGTATTTCCTTTTTCAGGATTTCCCAAGATTCGAACATTAGTTACATTGAAACTAGTAATTGAAGTAAAATCTTGAGCAACTTTAATTAAAGAATCTCTTTGTGCTGCATCTCTAGCTTCATTAAGCTTATCCTCATATTTTACATCTAAATCATAAGGGTCGTATTGAGGGTTACTAACATTCTGAGAATATCCCACATAAACAGGTAATTGCAATCCCCAACTTCTAGGTACTAATTTACCCATATTCAAATTTGTGGACGCATCATACTGATAAAAATTATCTCTAAAACGTTGATTCAATTTTTGGTCGATATTGCCATAACCTTGTGTGTGCAAACTTCCACCCAAACGTACGCTTCCCAAATCAGCCATTTGAATGTTCACTTTTCCACTCGCTGCATAACCTGGTTTCTCATTCAATCCTGTCATGCGCAATTCATTGAACCACACTTCCACACATTTTGGCATGCCATCATCCAAAGGATTTTGGTTTGTTTTTTTAGGGTTCAATACGCCAAGCATAATGGTTTTTGCATCACCAATATTTGGGTTACCAACGACCAAAATATTATTGCCTAATTCATCTTGCTCAACATATGGAGTGAATGAAGGCAACCCTTGGCTGTTACGATTGCTTTTCACTTTCACCAATTTCTCTAAAATCAAATCCAACATGTTTTCTGTTGGCCAAACATCTGTTGCATTTTTAGAACCAAATGGTGTGATTTTTAACGGAATTTGATATTCGTAATAATTAGAAATAAAATCACTTCCCAATCGAATAGTTGCCAACAAATCACCGTCTTTCAAAGGCAATTGATCGATACGAGACTCGGCATGAATAAACATTTTGATTTTCCCAAACTGACGCATGTCCACACTCACTTCTTTGAAAACAGCTCTAGCATCTCCGTCTTTCAATCCACAGATTTGAAGCGCTAATGCTTGTTCGTTCAATTGTTGGTTTTGTCCATTCGACACCTGTGCTTGTTGGCGCGAAACGCCAGGAGGAATCACATAGTTGATTGGACTTCTTTGGCTATTTTCTTCAATGCTCACCGACTGCACTGAAAACTCCACATTTTTAGCATCTTCAATAGGAATATTTTCACCTGGACTTTGAAGCGAATACATGTATCTTCTCCATTGGTTTCTGCCTAACTCAAGACGCGCAAAACGAAGTACCACACTATCTTCAAACCCATTTAAGAACAAACGCATGAATCGAATTGATCTGAAATCTGCAATGTTTCCCACTCGGGTTTGGTATTCGCGAATTGGAATTTTAAATTGATACCATGTTTCTGGCTCGGTGTTGCCATTCGGTAATTTCACGTTGTTGGTCACACTATTCACGATGAAATTGTTGCCCACAGACAATTGTGATGGATCTATCGCTATACGATATTGATAATAATCTTCAGATTCATTAAGCGTATTATCTCGATTGATATCCTCAGCATCAGGTATGTTAGTAGCTGCATTCGAGAAAGCTTGTGTTGAGTTGGTCACAGGTGAATTACCATGTGGGCTATTAAATTTCTTGTAGCGCTCTAAAATAGAAGCATCTCTTTGGTCATAATCACCACCTCTGAAATATTTGAAATTATCATTTGACGGGTCACTTTCAATTTCAGTGAATACTCCAGGTGTAACAACAGATTGAATGGATGCAATGTAGGCTGCAAACTTTGAACGCTCAGCATCATCATCAAGTCCATCGAAACCCACATCTTGAATGTTTCGAGCTGCTGGATCGTTGTCAAATGCACGAACAATCTGTGTTTGCAAACTTGGAACAAATCCCCAAACACTATTTTCTAACTTGGTTTTATCTTCAGGATATGGAATTCCATTTTCAAAAAACTTTCTGGAATCTTTCAACACATCTTCTGACACATTACCAAGATTGATGTATAAATTTCCGCCTTGAACAGGATTCTTTTTGATGAATGGATCAAGCATCCAAAATTCAATAAACTCCACATTCGACTGTTCGAAATCGCTGTATTCAATCGCTTTTTGAATGCCCCCCCAACGTTTTGTTGGTATAGGCAATGTTCCATCACTATTTAGATTAACGTCATAATTGTACGGACCTCTTTCTTTAGGATAAAAACCTAAATCGAATGTGCTCAAACCAGATTGTAAGGTCACATACGACCGTTGTGGAAAAACTTCTTGTTGCTGAACTAAGCGAATATAATGTTGATTGGAATCTTTTTTCACATAATCAGGAATGCCACTCACTCCATCCACCAAAGTTGGTTCAATGGTGTACCAAGCTAATCTTGCTCTGTTTTTGCCGTAATCCAAATTGCCGTTTAGCGTGGCTTCTGGAAAAAGCAATTTCCCATTTTGGTCACGTGCACCAACTGGCGTGGAAGCCAAAGACCAAGATTGTGCTGGTAATCGTAAATCTATACCACTTCTTGTTCCTTCAAAATCGTCTATGTAAACTGAACCTTCTGGATCAAGCACATTAATTTGTTGTGGGTGACTTGGCAATAATCCTGCAACCTCGCCAGAAGCGGTAATGAATGATGAAGCAGAAGTAGAATAAATTGGAAGTTTATCCAATGCTCTTGTCAATCCTGGAAATTCTGATTGATAAGTAGCGTCTAAACCTAAAACTGTATTTTTTATCGGGTCGTCGCCAAAGGTTGTTTTTTGCGTGAAAGGTCTTTCACTCAAACGCATATAAGTTCCGCCAATGGTCAATTTAGGATTAACAAAATAATCCAATCTTGCGCCAATGAAATTTTGTTGTTGAAATCCAAATGTGGCGTTGTCTTCATATTGAATGGAAATAGGAATACCGGAATTTAAAATCCCCATATTCAAAATCTTAATTCTCCCTAAACCATAATCGATTTGATAATCCGCATTTTCAACCAACTTTTGTCCGCCCGCAGAAACCGAAACAGAACCTTGAGGAATGTTGAAACCTCCCAAGAAAATTTCAGAAGAAGAGCTTGACTTATAGGAGCCTTTGATTAAAAACCTGTTGTTCTGTTGAAATTGACGAGCAATCGTTTTAGTCGAATCATATAAAACATTATATAGATATTTTTTTTGTAATTGAGGATTGTCGCCAACAGACGGTTTCAAATCTTCGCCAAACGGCTCCAAGACAGGAAATATTATTTTACCTTGTTGTGTATTAATGGTTATTCCTTCTAAAAAATCGAAAATACCATCGGGTTGTGGATCGTTTTGAAAATTGAGTCGGTCGAGATTGAGGAGTGAAATCAAAGGAACTCCTTTTTGAGGACCATCAGGCAAATAGCGAACATCGCCACCACCTGGATTTTGATACAATACATTTAACCTAAACTCCTCTTTTGAAACTCCCATGCCACCTAACGCATAAACGTTTTTCATCATCAAATCCCAAATTGGCAAACGAGGAGCAGCCGAAACACCTTTAAGTAATTTCATATACATCACTTTGGTGTTCGATGAATCTGGTGGTAAATCTTCTGCAAACTCACCCACTTGGTACACTTTTCCATTGTAAGTGTAGCGGTAAGAGACAGCCAAGATATCATCTGGATTCATTGTGGTGTTCAATGAAATATAGCCTAATTGGGGTTGAAAGAAATATTCGGAAGGATTTAATTTTCGAGCAGTTACCCGAACAAAATCTACGTTTTGATTCAAGTTCAAACCAGTAGGATTGGTTAAAAAAGCGGTTGCGTTTCCTTGCAATCTTCCATTTGGGTTTTGTTGTAAAAGATTATACAACTGATTCGAACGATTGTCCGGCGCACTATCAATAACCGAACCTCCAATAAAGTTTTTGTTATATGGATCTTTTTCACCCAAATCCATGAAACCCACGATATCGCGTACCCCATCAACAGCACCTGTTCGGTTGGTCACCCAAACTTCAATCTTGTTGATAGTCACCAAAGAGTTCATGATTGGATAACTCTTCAGCGCGCGATTGTAATTGTTTCTAAAATAATGGGATAAAAGGAAATGTTTGTTTTCTTCATATTCATCCGCTTTGATAGAAAATTGTTGGGTCTGCGCACCACCTTGTATGGTCATGCTTTGGCGCTTCGATTTCTGTTGCGAAACAACGCCTGTTACCCAAAGTCGCCCAAATTGAAGTTGTGTTTTTATTCCAAAAAGAGATTGAACACCGCTGATTAAGCTACTTTTCAAAGGAAAACTAACATTACCCGCTTCTAATTTTTTCAGAATCTCATCCTCTTTTCCAGTGTATTCTAACTTTTGAATATTCTGATAATCGAAAGTTGCTTTAGTATTATTGCTTATATTAAGTTTTAATTTATCGCCTACTGTCGCCAATAAGTTAATATTCATTTGCATGTCAAAGTCAAAAACGCCATATTGCTGCGCTCGTTGAACCAACATTGGGTTTTTGATATTTTGCCAATTTCCACCAAAAGTTACGTCCACATTTCCTTGCGGGCGCACTTGTACCCCAGAGCCGCCAAAAATTCTGTCAAACAAACCTTCGCGGTTCATTGCAGGAAGTTGAGGTTTTTTGCTAAAAAGACTCAACGCATCTAAACGCTTTTTCCAATAATCTTTTTCGTCTTTGGCGCCCCTATATTTTATATATTCTTCTAATGTTAGATAACTTGGGTTTCTGTAATACTCGTCGCCAATCTTTTCACTTAAATAATATTTTTGTTCGTTTGGATCATATTCAAGACTCTTGCTAATGTTTGATGGATCGTTTAAATCCATGGAATGTGAGTAAGATTTGTCCAGAGGATTGCTGCTTAATTTGTCGTAAATTGGAAATTTTAATGAGTCTTTTTTATTAGACGGGCTGTCCACTATTGGCTCTTCATATTCCATTTCATAATCCCACTTGAAACCACGCGCAGCAGCATTGGCAATAGCGATAACGGCTATTACAGATAAAATAAATTTATATCCAAAATTACTTTTCGCTTTCAACTTTGCTGATTAAAGTGCTTTCAATGCCTGTTTGATGATTTCTTCTACACTAAGGGAGGCTACATTTTCCACCTTCTTCAAAGCGGATTCTGCCATTGCTTTGTTTATTCCCAAATTGATAAGTGCATTTAACGCATCGTTCTGAATTGTATTGTGTGAAGGAACACTTGTTCCACCACTATTATTAGGTACGCTAGTGATTTTTCCTTTGAGTTCCAATATAATTCGCTGAGCTGTTTTGGCACCAATACCTTTAATTTTTTGTAAAGTATTTAAGTCCTCGTTCCAAAGTGCTTTTTCTAATTCTTCCGTTGATAAAGATGATAATATGATTCTAGCTGTTGCTGCACCAACTCCATTGATTCCCAATAATTGTCGAAAAGTTGTTCTTTCTTGCTCGTCAAAAAAACCATAAAGCACCCAAGCATCTTCACGAATTTGAAGATGAGTGTATAATTTACACTGTTTTAAATCTCCAATTTTTTCATACGTTTGGAGGGTAATATTTATTTCATACCCCAATCCTTGAATGTCAAGATGGAGTAACGAAGGGGATTTATAAGTTATTGTTCCGTTGAGATAGGCAAACATAAGCTAGATAAGACTGCTTTTAAAAAAAGTTGTAACGGTTGTATCTACGACAAGAGTCGGTACGCTAAAGCATGCCGACTCTTTAATGTATTATCGAAAATAAACTATTAATACCACCAAGGGCTTTTTCTATTTCTTATTTTATAAATTAAAGTTACAGAAAGTGTTGAATAGCTGTCTTTGTTGGATGGGTTGCCGCGCATGTTACCTGGTTGCTGAACAAATGCAGGATCAACCAACCATGATTTGTCTTGAAGTTCGTAAGCTAAGTTAGCTTGGTCAGGTGTCAAATAAGATTGATATACTGATTTGTCAACATATTTTTCACTCACACCATCAAGATAATCGGTAAAAGTCATTCGATAAACCCAATCCATTCCAAGTGCTATTTGACGACCGATATCCCATTTTATACCTACGCCCATCGGAACAACTAGTTGCCACAAATCGTAGGCTGCTGGAGCATTTGGAAAAAGTTTCGGATCAACGCCAGCGCCTTCCAATTTTAAATCATATAAATTGACATAACCTCTATCGTTATAGGCTTTGTCAGTATATTTTGCTTGTGGCTTAAAGTGCATGTAACCAACTCCAGCTAGGAAAAAGGGCTGAAATCTTCTGCGGGCAATGTTTGAAGCAGGATTTAATCTCAAGGGATTAATTTCAAACATCAAGTTTGCTTCCCAGGTATTTGCTTTCACACTCAGATTTCTAACATAACGTTGATAAGCATCTTCTTCAACTACTAATGAATTTTCAGCTAGGCTTTTGTTCCAATTATCGTTGGCATAAAGAGTTCCATAATTGATTCCTAGACGCATGGCAAGGGCTGGATGTGCAGTATAGCGCACAAAAATTCCTCCCATGAAATGTGGGTCACCCCAATATTTATCGTTGGTGTAGTGACCAATCATACCTCTTGTGCCTACATCGCCCCACAAATCGAGCAAACCAATTGTGGTACCTAATGACCAACCTGGCGGCTCAACATATTCTTTAGTTTGTCCTAATTGCGCATTGGCAGTACCAATGGAAATAGCACTTATATAAAGAGTGAGAATGCTTCGGATAAGTTTCTTCCGCATGATAATTAGTTATTTAGCCTACAAGATAAAAAAAATTATTTTCCGACAAAGGATGCTTTCCTTTTTTCTAAAAATGCAGTAGTTCCTTCTTTCATATCTGCTGTTTCAAAACAAGCTCCAAAGCGGTCAATTTCATTGTTGAAACCATTGGCATCTCCCTTAGCTGCTTCATTAACACAAGATATGGTGTGTGAAATAGCAATCGGAGCTTTTGTCATGATTTTCTTCGCAATTTTAGTAGCTTCAGTTAGCAAATCTGTTAGTGGAAAAACATGATTTACTAAGCCTAAAGATTTAGCTTCATCAGCACCAATCATGTCAGCAGTCATCATCAATTCCATTGCTTTTCCTTTGCCAATTAGCTGAGTCAATCTTTGTGTGCCGCCATAGCCAGGAATCAAGCCTAGATTAACTTCTGGCTGACCAAACTTTGCATTCTCACTAGCAACTCTAAAATGACAACTCATTGCCAATTCACATCCTCCACCTAATGAAAATCCATTGACAGCTGCAATTACAGGCTTAGGGCAATTTTCAATTTTGTTGAACACATTTTGCTGACCAACCATCGCTAAGGCAGAACCACCTTTTCCATCCAAAGAAGTAAATTCTGATATATCCGCACCAGCCACAAAAGCTTTTTCACCAGCACCTGTTAACACCACAACTTTGATGTCTTCACGTTGGTACACTTCGTCCATTGCCGCACTCAATTCAGATATAACATCTTTATTTAAAGCGTTTAATTTGTCTGGTCTATTGATGGTAATAGTAAAAATTCCCTCTTCTAGTTGGGTTAATAATGTTTGATACATGTTTTTTATATTAATTTATTAATTCTGCTCTGTTATCTTTCACCCATTGAGTGATGTAATTGGCTATTTCTTGAGTTGGTGCGCCTGGTGCAAATAATTGTCCTACACCTAATTCTTGCAAAGCTTGCATGTCTTCTTCTGGAATGATGCCACCACCAGTAAGCAAAACATTATTCAAACCTTTCTCTCGCATCATCTGCAACACTTTAGGAAAAACTGTATTGTGTGCGCCACTCAAAATGCTGATACCAATGGCATCAACGTCTTCTTGTAATGCAGCATTGACAACCATTTCAGGGGTTTGACGCAAACCCGTGTAAATCACTTCCATTCCCGCATCGCGCAAAGCTGTTGCAATCACTTTTGCTCCTCTGTCGTGACCATCTAAGCCTACTTTTGCCACTAAAACACGAACAGGGCGTTGTAACTTTTCCATTTATTCTTTTTCAAAAGGTGCGTAAAAGTAAGGATTTATGAAATGGAGTGAAATTGAATTTATTTACCATTCATTTCTTTTAGCCTACTGCTTACCTTTGCGCTGCTGAAAATCTAAAAATGAACGAAGAAAAATCGCTTAACTTTCTCGAAGAAATTATTGAAAACAACCTTGCTGCGGGCAAGCATCCCTATATTCATACTCGATTTCCACCCGAACCAAATGGCTATTTGCATATCGGTCATGCTTCGAGCATTCATCTCAATTTTGGCTTAGCCAGAAAATATAATGGAAAATGCAATCTTCGTTTTGACGACACCAATCCAACAACCGAAGAAACTGAATATGTAGAAAGTATTAAAAAAGATATTCAATGGCTTGGCTACAACTGGGATAATGAATTATATGCTTCAGACTACTTTGAGCAACTTTTTGACTTTGCTGTTCAACTAATTAAAAAAGGTTTGGCATATGTCGATGATAGCACCGCAGAAGAAATTGCCGCTACAAAAGGCAACCTCAATGAGCCAGGAAAAGAAAGTCCTTTTCGCAACAGAAGCATCGATGAAAATTTGACGCTATTTCAAGAAATGCTTGAAGGAAAATACGCTGATGGTGAAAAAGTTTTGCGAGCAAAAATTGATATGGCTCATATCAATATGCTTATGCGTGATCCTATTTTATATAGAATAAAACATGCACACCATCACCGAACTGGAGATAAGTGGTGCATCTACCCAATGTATGATTTTGCACATGGACAATCTGACTCTTTGGAAACAATCACGCACTCAATTTGTACATTGGAGTTTGTTCCACATAGAGAATTATACGATTGGCTAATTGAAAAATTAGAAATCTATC
>CAZNVQ010000071.1:0-6169 GCA_964576425.1 uncultured Flavipsychrobacter sp.
GCAGCTTAGAGAGCGATGAAATTTTCTCCACTTTTTATTTGGAATTCCAATTTTTAGTTGAAATAAATTCTTAGAATTAAATTAATGTTTTCAATTTTTCAATTACTACATTAACTTCTTCTTTTGTATTGTGTTTAGAAAAAGAAAAACGCATAGGGATTTTGTTGGCAGCATCACCAAGCTTCAAAGCTCTGATTACATGGCTTATAGAACTTGCACCGCTGCTACAAGCACTCCCTCCACTAACACAAATGCCAGCCATATCAAGATTCATGAGCAACATTTCAGTCCTATCATTTTTAGGAAATGAAACATTTAAAACAGTGTATAAACTTTCACCAAATGTATCACCATTAAAAATAGCAGAAGGGAAATGCTCTTTAATTTTTTCAGCCATGTACAATTTCACAGCACGTACTTTTTTACTATCTGTTTCATAATTGTTCATTGCTAATTCCAAAGCTTTACCAAATCCTACAATGCCATAAAGATTTTCTGTACCAGCTCGCATATTGCGTTCTTGAGCGCCTCCTTGCAACATTGGTTGAATAGTGATATTTTCATTTATGTATAAAACACCAACACCTTTTGGTCCATGAAATTTATGTCCCGCACCAGATGCGAAATGAACATGCAATGATTTCAAATCTAACGGATAGTGGCCAATAGTTTGCACCATATCGCAATGAAAAATAGCATCAAAACGTTTACATAATTCTCCAACCGCAGCAACATTTAATAAATTTCCAATTTCGTTGTTGGCATGCATTAATGTGACCAAAGATTTTGGATTATTGCTGAGTAATTTTTCTAGATGATCTAAGTCAATATGACCATTCTCGGTTAAATCAACAAAACTTAATGTAGCAACACCTGATTTAGCAAGTGTTTCAACAGAATGCAATGTAGCATGATGCTCGATAGGTGAGGAAATTATATGTTTACAACCTAAATCTTTTATAGCAGCATTAATAGCGGTATTGGAACTTTCAGTGCCTCCTGATGTAAAAAAAATGGAACCTGGTGCACAATTCAACAATTTAGCAACCGTTTTTCTTGCTTGCTCAATAGCCATTTTAGTTTCTCTTCCATAAGAATAAACAGATGATGGATTGCCAAATTTTTCAGTCAAATAAGGCATCATTGCTGCTAAAACTTCAGGATCAAGACTAGTTGTGGCAGCATTATCAAAATATATTCTTTGCATGAAAGTGAAATTTAATGAACCGCAAAATTAATCAATTGAACTTAATGGTTTTTACTCAATTTTGAAGCCAAATCATATTAAAAAGGAACATCATCCATATTGTTATTCGTTCCTGGCTTTCTGAACGATTGAGGCATTTCGTCATCATCTTCGAAATTGTAATTATTAGCCTTTGATGGCATTGTTTGATAGCCACCACCAGTAATAATCATTTTCGAACCTCCAAAATCACTTAAATCTCTGTTTTTAATTCCCGCTTGTGGATTACTATTTCCTGGTCCTCCAAGGTCATTGCCTCTTCCTGGATGCATGAATGTTTTGAAATTATCTTCTTCTAAATCAACAAATTTTTGATACTCTTTGATGAATCTTAGTTTTACGGTGTCTGTAGTACCACTTCTGTTTTTAGCAACATGAATATGTGTTTCTCCTTCAATTGAAGAACCCATTTCATCATTGTTGATACCATAATATTCTGGTCGATATAAGAACATTACCATATCCGCATCTTGCTCAATGGCACCTGATTCACGAAGGTCAGACAACTGTGGAACCTTGCTTTCCTTGCGGGTTTCAACAGAACGGTTTAACTGCGATAAGGCGATAATTGGAATTTCTAATTCTTTAGCCAATGATTTCAAATCTCTAGAAATCTTTGATATTTCTTGTTCCCTATTTCCACCTTTATTAACATCGGCTTGCATCAATTGCAGATAGTCAATGACAATCATTTGAATATCATGCTTTTGTTTCAATCGACGTGCTTTTGCACGAAGTTCAAAAATATTTAAAGCAGCCTGATCATCAAGAAATATTGGTGCAGAAGCCAGTTGTTGCATTCTTTGCGTCATTTGAATGAATTCATGTTCTTGCATTCTTCCTTTTGTAATGGCATCCATATTGACTTCAGTTGTTGCTGCCAACATTCTTTTTACCAATTCGCCTGCACCCATTTCTAGAGAGAAAAAAGCAACAGGGAAAGGCTTTTCAGCATGGGTTGCAGCGTTCATTGCAAGATTTAAACAGAAAGCAGTTTTACCCACAGCCGGACGAGCTGCTACAATAATTAATGCGTTTTTTTGCCAACCTGAAGTCAATCGGTCTAAACCTTTATAGCCAGTTGGAACACCTGTTACATCATCTTTTTTATTCTTGGCTTCTTCAATTTCTTTTACTGTTGTAACCAAAACTTCTTTTAAACTTTTGAAGTTTTTGCGTAAATGCTTGTCAGTGATTTCATACAAGTTTGATTCAGCTTTATCCAACAAATCAAATACATCAGTACTATCCTCATATGCATCAGTTATTACCAAACCAGAAATTCTAATCAATTCCCGTTGGATGAATTTTTCCATCACGATTCGAGAGTGAGCTTCAACGTGCGCACTTGACAAAACGCTCATGGTAAGTCTTGTCAGAAAATAGGCGCCACCAATCAATTCTAGTTCGTTCGTTTTACGTAATTCATCAGTAACTGTCAACAAATCAACAGGCATTCCTTTATCGAACAAACGACGAATAGCAGCATATATTTTTTGATGTGCATCAACATAAAAACATTCAGGACTCTGAATAATTTCAAGCACCTCAGCCAACTTGTCTTTTTCCAACATGATGGCACCCAACACGGCTTCTTCAATTTCGTTGGCTTGTGGTGGTACTTTTCCATAAATCAAATTACTCACATCAGGCTTACGATTTCTGAGATTTCCAAACTCTTTTTTGATACTAACAGACATTGATTTACAACAATATTTTTAAAATATAATTTGACTTTTATGATAGTTTTTCAATTTTAAGCGTTAAAAATCAGGATTAATTAGGCATCAACTCGATTAAAAAACTTAAAAGGTAAACGAATGTAAACATGAATTTGAGAAAGCTAATAAGATTGAATAAAGAAATTTATTGAACATAAACTAACAACGCATCCACAAGCTTTTCCACAAGAACTTTGATTGAATTAAAGGTTATGCACAAAATTATAGTTTACTAACAGGAAATCCCCAAAACATTGCAAATAATATGTGTAAACAAATGCTTAAAATTCATTTTGATAAAATGATACAAATTCCTATCGGCAAAGGTTATCTTTAGCAAAATTTTAGCAACAAATGATAATTTCTTATAAATGGTTGTGTCAGTATCTTCCAGAAGCTTTGCCTGTGAATGATTTGGGACAAATATTGACTTCAATTGGACTAGAGGTAGAAGTAATTGAAACTGTAGAGGCTGTTAAAGGCAGCTTAAAAGGATTGGTGATTGGCAAAGTTGAAACTTGCGAAAAACATCCAAATGCGGATAAGTTGAGTGTTACAAAAGTAAATGTTGGTGGCAATGAATTACTTCCAATTGTTTGTGGCGCACCAAATGTTGCAGCAGAACAAAAAGTAGTTGTAGCCACTGTCGGCACTACAGTTCATCCAACTGATGGGGAACCATTTTTAATTAAAAAAGCTAAAATTCGTGGTGAAGAAAGTGAAGGTATGATTTGTGCTGAAGATGAAATTGGATTAGGTAAAAGCCATGCTGGCATTATGATTTTGCCTGAAGATGCGACTGTAGGAATGTTAGCTCAAACCTATTTCAATATTGGAGAAGCTGATTATGCAATACATATTGGTTTGACACCCAATCGTTCAGATGCAATGAGTCACTTCGGTGTTGCAAAAGACATATGTGCGTATTTATCACACCACAACAACAAAGACTATAAAGTAGTCAATCCCGACTATGAGTTGACAATAAAATCGCAAAACAATCCCTTAAATATCAAGATTCACAATACGGAAGCCTGCCCTAGATACGCTGGCATTTCAATTAAAAACGTAAATATTACACCATCGCCAGAATGGTTGCAACAATACCTTAAAACCATAGATGTTCGATCTATCAACAACGTAGTTGACATCACTAATTATGTTTTACATGAAATGGGTCAACCACTTCATGCATTTGATGCTGATAAAATTTCAGGCAATGAAATTAATGTACAGTTTGTTGCCAACGAAACACCATTTATCTGTCTTGATGAAAAAGAAAAAAAACTTAATGCTACAGATTTAATGATTTGCGATAATGCAACACCATTGTGTATTGCAGGCGTTTTTGGTGGTGCCAAATCTGCTGTGAATGAAACAACAAAAAATATTTTTTTAGAAAGTGCTTATTTCGATGCTACTCATGTTCGCCGCACATCTACTCACCATGGATTGAGAACAGATGCTGCAACTCATTTTGAAAAAGGTGTTGACATCAACTTGGTCATCCCTGCTTTGAAAAGAGCAGCCAAACTAATTGTTGAAATAGCCGGAGGAACAATTGATACCAATATTGCTGATATATATCCAAATGAAGTCGCACCTAAAAAAGTCAATATCAGTTTTGAATACATCAATAAGTTAAGTGGAAAAGATTTTAGTCCTGCAACAGTTAAAAGAATTTTGTTAGCGTTAGGCTTCGATATTCAATCAGAAACTGATACGCACTTGATGCTTGTTGTTCCAACAAATAAAGCTGATGTTAGTCAACCTGCAGATATCGTTGAAGAAATTTTAAGGATTGATGGACTTGACAATATTGACATTCCAAATAGACTAGATATTTCGCTTTTGCCAATTAAAATCACTGATCGAGTTAAAAAAGAAATAATCTCTAATCATCTTTGTGGGCTTGGTTTTCAAGAAATTGTGACCAATTCAATTGTCAATAGCAAATATTATCCTGAAAGAACTGATTTGGTTAGAATGATCAACAGTTTGAGCAGTGAATTGGATGTTATGCGTCCAACATTGCTAGAAAGTGGTTTGGAAGTTATTCAATACAATGTCAATAGAAAAGAAACCGATTTGATATTGTATGAATTTGGAAATACTTATTTACAGGTTAATGATAAATACATAGAAACTCCATATCTATCATTTTGGATTACAGGTTATAAAAATAGCACACAATGGAACCAAAAAGCAACCAGTTTTGATGTGTATTATGTAAAAGGTATTATTGAAAATCTAGCTGCAAAATCTGGAATTAAGCAACTTAAAACTTCTATTTCAGAGCAAGGAATTGTTTATACATATAAAAAACAAACAGTTGCTATAATAACTAATGTTGACCAAAAAAAATTAAAACAATTTGACCTCAAACAAGAAGTCATTTATGCTGAAATTAATTGGCAACTTTGGTACAATTTGATGATGAATAATAATATAAAGTACAAAGAAGTTAATAAATATCCAGTTGTTCAGCGCGATTTAGCCATTGTTATCGATAAGACGATCGAATTCCAACAAGTAAAGCAAATAACTGAACAACTCAATATTCAAGCATTAAAAGATTTTGGGTTGTTTGATATTTTTGAACATGAAAAAATTGGAGCCGATAAGAAATCTTTCGCTCTAAATTTCACTTTCCAGTTAGAAGACAGAACATTGACTGAAAATGAAATTGAAACTATGATGCAAGCTTTGATGAAAGCTTACAAAGAAAAATTAGAAGCTCAAATTAGATCTTAAGTTATGACTCAGTTGGATGTGCTGCAGAATAAAATTGAACAACTGCTTCAGAAGTATGACCTACTTCTAGAAGAGAATAAAAGTTTAAAAGAAATTATTGCTTCACAAACCCAAAAAATTAAACAACTAAATGAAAGTCTTGCTGAGCTTGAATTAACGCTAAACCCCAAAAATGTGTTAGCTGAAAATTACAATTCAAGAGAAATTAAAAATCAGCTTGATAAAATAATTATTGAAGTGGACAAAATAATGGATAGCATTAATGAGTAGAATAATAATTATTATGCTTTTATGTTCAATTTTTCTTTCCTGTCAACAAGAAAGAAATCCATGTTTATTGCCTACTGCTGTAAATTTGAGATTGAAAAGTATCAGTAAGTTCACTAAAGCCGACACTAATTTTAATCGTTTCAATTTAATTGCTGTTGATGGGGACACATTGAAATAT
>CAZNVQ010000071.1:6179-12968 GCA_964576425.1 uncultured Flavipsychrobacter sp.
ATCTGTATTTCGGGCAAAATAACCTCGCAAGATTCTCACTTCGACTTTCACCACAACAAGATAGTTGTCGCTACATCATTCAAGCGGATTCATCATTTGGACTATATGACACAATAGCATTTTATTACACAAGAAAACTTCAGTATATATCAGACGGATGTGGTTACACCTATTTCTTTGACTTAAATAAAATTAAACATACCCAACATCAAATTGATTCAATCGCTATCATCAATTCTGAAGTCAATACCAATGCTAACACCAATCCATTAGAACATGTTCAAATATATTTTTAGTTTATTTCTATTGAGTTCTCATTGGTGTTGGTCACAAAATGTTGACTCGTTAAAAGTTCAGCCTAAAGCGAATCAAATAAAAATAGGTATTGATATTAGCAAACCAATTTTACATTCATTTGCCAAAAACATATATGGCTACGAAGCCTTTATAGACTATTATTTTAAGAATGAAATTTATCCAGTTCTTGAAATGGGCTATGGTGGCTCTAAAGTTGACTACAGTGATTTGAAATATGAAAGCACCAATAATTTTGTGAAAGTTGGTTTTGACAAAAACATGTTACAAAGAATGAGCGATCATGATTGGGATTATTTATTTTTTGGATTTCGTTACGCCACTGCTTTCATTCAAAGAAGTGAAGGAAACTTTACAACATCAGATGAAATTTGGGGAAGTACAACCGGAACAATTGCATCAAAATCGTTTACTGGACACTGGTTAGAATTAAATGCTGGAGTAAGGGTTGAATTACTGCCTAGAATTTTTGCTGGATACAATCTTAGAACCAAATTTTTATTGAACCAACAATCATTTAAAGAACTACCACCAGCGTATGTTGCAGGTTATGGTAAAGGAGAAAAAGCTACAGTTTTCGACATGAATTTTTATCTTATTTACGCTATTCGTTGGTCTAGATAATCAGACATAAATAATAGGTATTTTAGATTCTTCAAGTATAGTAATCAATTTTTTTTCATTACGTTTTATTTTTATTTTGGATGGAGAAAAGTACCAATTCAATTTTTTGCTTTGATGGATTTGGTTTTCAGTTGGGAAAAAGAAAATCCTTCTTAAAAGGTTAATTGCAACTGATTGTTGAAAAATACTGCTGCATCGAACAAAATAAACTAATTGAGGTTCAGAATTATCTGCAAGAAATTGTTTCAATTCATTTATTTCCATCATAGAAGAAATGCATAAAATGCTAGATTTGGAGGAGCAATAATCTTTCAATGAAACTTTATCTTGCCAATTTTGATGCGCCAAGTATTGAGCAACATGCAAAGGTTGTCGAAGTTGATTCTGTTCATTTGTTCCTGAAATTTCAGTGATCAATTTTATGCCTTGTGCTTCATTCAATAACGAATTAAAAATACTATAAACACTGTTTTTATAATAATTCAACATTTCAGTACTAAAAAATAAATTCATTAAAGTAAATGCAGATGATTTATAAAAGCTTGCATAAAAAAATACTTCATCTGCAAAGGGTTCAAAATGCTCAGGCGTTCGCACGACAAGGTCTTTGTTTTTAGCATAGATTTTCCAAACGATACGACGCACGTCGTCACTCGATTCAAAGTTTTTATAATTAAGAAAATCCCCTTCTACCCTTTTCAACTTGTTGATACTAGTAGTTGTGTCTTTAGTTTGTGTTGGTGAAAATGAATGATGTTCAATTGAAAAAACATGAGGCAATTGTACACATTGAAGTGCTAATTGTTTATAGATTGGAAATGAAAATAAGCCAAGCATATCTTCAAAAAATATTAGTCCTTCATCTATGTGATATACTTGAATATTAGGGAATATTAAAGGTAAATTTATAGGTTCCTGTTTCCGCCAGAACACCTTAAATAAAAGACTTTCAACAATATTGATTCTGGAAATAATTATCTTTTTTTTATCCAAGAGCGAACAACGAACAAAGCCTAAAAATGGAATTGCAAATAAATTAATTTTAGTAACAATTGTTGGATGATGTTCTCCATTTTCTATAATAGAAAAAGCATCTTTCCGATGTCTGTATTTCAACAAAAATACTAACCATGATATAAATGTTGTACTTATTGATAGTAAAAAGACGCCTGAAAACAAATAGAGAATTGCCTTTATCAATAATAAAACGAAAGAATAAAATGCTGCGCTTTCATCTTTCGATTTAAGTTGAATTTCCAGATATAAATAGTGATATCCTAAATAGAAAATTAGGATTAACAAAATTGCATTCAAACGTATTGGGCAAATTTGAAAAAAATAGTTCAGCCACTTTTGACACAATTTGTAAACTTGCTTCATTACATTAAAACATTACGATTCAAAATAGAAAAGTATAATGACTTAAAATGTTAAAAAAATAATGCCCCGTTAAAAAACAGGGCATCATTAATTTTCGAATGAAAAAATTATAATTTTTCAACAACAAGTGCACTTGCGCCGCCACCGCCATTACAAATTGCAGCAGCACCAATTTTACCATTGTTTTGATGAAGAACATGTAACAATGTAACAATGATTCTTGCCCCGCTTGCTCCCAAAGGATGACCAAGTGAAACTGCACCACCATTCACATTTACTTGTGCTGGATTCAAGTTCATCTTTTGCATATTCACTAAACCAACAACACTGAATGCTTCATTTAATTCGAAGAAATCAACATCAGTTGTAGACAGTCCAGCCTTATCAAGAGCTTTTGGAAGTGCCAAAGAAGGAGTTGTTGTAAACCACTCAGGTGCTTGTTCAGCATCAGCATAACTGCGAATTTTAGCTAATGGTTTTAAGCCTAATGATTCTGCTTTTTCTTTGCTCATCAAAACCAAAGCAGCTGCACCGTCATTCATGGTAGAAGAATTGGCTGCTGTTGCAGAACCATCTTTTGTGAATGCCGGTTTCAATTCTGGAATTTTTTCAAATTTCACATTCCATGGCTCTTCGTCTTTGCTGAATAAAATTGGATCTCCTTTTCTTTGTGGAATTGGAACTGGTACAATCTCTTGGTCAAATTTACCGTTTGTCCAAGCCGCTTGACTTCTGCGATAGCTTTCGATGGCAAACTCATCCTGAGCTTCTCTTGAAATATTACATTCTTTAGCACATAAATCTGCTGCATTACCCATTAAATAGTTGTGGTAAACATCAGTTAATCCATCTTTTACGATACCGTCAACTAAAGTTGAATGACCATATTTATTTCCCCAACGAAGAGAAGGACTGTAGAAAGGCACATTGCTCATGCTTTCCATTCCGCCAGCTACAACAACTTCGGCATCACCCAACATGATGGCTTGTGCGCCTTGCATTATAGATTTCATACCTGAAGCACAAACTTTATTGACAGTTGTACAAGGAACACTGTCAGGAACTCCAGCAAAACGAGCTGCTTGACGAGCAGGTGCTTGTCCAAGGTTGGCTTGCATCACACAACCCATAATAACTTCATTCACCATTTCTGGCTGAATTCCAGCGCGCTCAATAGCACCTTTGATAGCAACTGAACCAAGTTGAGTAGCTGAAATATCTTTCAAAGAACCTCCCCAACTTCCCATTGGCGTACGAACGGCTGAAACAATGTAAACTTCTTTCATTTAAAACGATTGATTAATGAATTTAATATTTTAAAAAAGACTGCCAAAGTTATGGATTTCCTTTTAGGTAAAGTATTTGAGTTCAAATGATTTTTATCAGCAATGGATTTGGAATCGTATATTAAATATCATTAATAGTCAATTTATTGTTAAGAAAAATTAAAGAAACCATAATTCAATATTTTTGCGTGCAGATTCATTGCAAATGAGCAAAATATTTAAATATTCACTCCTTACTCTTTTTCTTTGCTTGGGTATTGAAAATATTTCAGCTAATTCTGAAAATACTGCTGAGGAATGGAAAGCTAAGTTTTTCACCAATTATGTATTTCAAATTTATAATAGCATAGATTTTTCATCTTATCAAAAAATTAATTTCCCTGTTTTTGAAGCTGGTCTGAAAGGAATGATGAATTTGAAAGCGGCTGGAAAAATCGTCGATTCCATACAAATTATTTCTCTGATAGATTTTTCATTATCCTCCATTCACCCTAGAATGTGGATTATTGACTTGAAAAATAAAAAAGCAGTTTGGAATGATTATGTGGCTCATGGCGAAGATTCAGGCTTGGACAGTGCAGTAGCATTTTCAGACCAAAACAACAGCCACAAAAGTAGTTTAGGATTTTATGTTACAACTGATATATATGAAGGCAAACATGGGATTTCTTTAAAGCTTATTGGATTTGATAAAGGTTTCAACTCCTCTGCATTGAAAAGAGCAATTGTCGTTCATGGTGCTGATTATGTAAGTTATAGTTTTATTGAAGGTCAAAAAAGATTAGGCAGAAGTTGGGGTTGTCCTGCTGTTTCCAAAAATGAAATCAACACCGTTATCAATTATATCAAAGGTGGAACTTGTCTTTTTATTTATGCGCCTGTTGCACAATACTTAAAAAAATCAATTTGGCTCAAAAGCTTACCTAACGTAATTTTCAATGATTTCAATTGTAATGAAAAATCAATTTAAGCTTAATTGATTTCAGTTGAAGGGTCCCAAAAAACTTGGTCAAAATTTTCAATTTTATCATCTACAACAGAAACTCCTTCCTTTTTAAGCAACTCTTCCATTTGCGTAGGCGTACTGAAATGAAATTTGCCGGTCAACTGACCGTTTCTATTTACTACTCTATGGGCTGGAACGTAATCAGCTAAATGATGGCATTGATTCATGGCATAACCTACTAATCGTGCACCTGATTTAGAACCAATAGCTGCAGCAATAGCACCATAGGATGAAACACGACCCGAAGGAATCAAACGAACTATATCATAAATTGCCTGATAAATATCATTAGGCTTCTTTTCGTTGCTCATTTAGTTTTTTTCTTTGTTGAAGTAAATTAGATTTATAGGGTTCTTTCACATTCATGTATTCGTAAGGACAATGAAAACAACCATTGCCGCAGCATACTTTTCTTTTCAGTAAATATGCTGCGGAAAAAACTAATTTTCCATCAGGAAGAAGATAATAATCCTCATTTTCCTTCAAGGTTATTTTCATCTTTTTTCTTTTTGGGTGGAATTTTCACAGGAGTTTCAGGCAAGGTAAAAGACAAATAATAAATAGTTCGCCCGTCAGCAAGATGCATTTTTTCATAATGTGTTTGAATACCCAACGCACCTATAGCTTTTCCTTGTCCATATATGTCCACAATGTTTTCGTGGATGAAACAACCTTGATCAATAATAGTTTCTAAGGTGAAATCATATAGTTCTTTGGAATCTGTTTTAAGGTGAATACGTGCTTTGGAAGGCAGTATTTGTTGATATAAACTTAAAAATCTCGGATGTGTTAATCGATTTTTTGCTTTGGATTCACGTAAAAAAGGATCTGGAAAAATTATCCAAATTTCTGCTGCTTCAGATGGAGAAAAATATTTGGTGATTTGACCAATCTGACCTCTTAGAAATGCAACATTTTTAAGGTCTTCATTTAAAGCTGTTTTAGCCCCTATAAATATTCTATTCCCTTTAATATCAACCCCTATAAAGTTTCTATCCTTGTGTTGTCGTCCCAAATTGACGCTGTATTCACCTTTTCCACAGGCCAATTCGAGGGTAATTGGATTATTGTTTCCAAAAAAATTATGCCACTGACCCTTGATATTTTCAGGGTACTGTAGTACATTGGAAAATCTTTCGATAGCTTCGAAACGAGCTAGTTTTTTTTGCCCCATAAGGCACAAAGATAAAAGGATAAATTTTCATCATTAAAACCAAAATATCATGAAGCGTACAATTTTACTTTTTTCAACAGCAGCAATAACTTTCATTGCTTTATCCTCACACAGTAATGGTCCTGCACAAAACCACAACGAGGGTAATCGTACTGGCAGCGGTGCCATTCCAAATCCAACATGTAGCGGTGGCGGTTGTCATGGTTTAGACGTTGTGGACGGAACTACTTTTGTTGTCGTAAAAGATGTTCAAACTAGCCAAATTGTTTCCGATGGAAAATATACTCCAGGAAAAACATATGACATTAATTTAATAGTCAATAGAGCTGGTGCTGTAAAATTTGGTATGCAGTTTTCTGCCACAAAAACTCTTGACCCAACTGCAAATATTGGAAGTTTATCCGTTCCGAATCCCGGACCAACCAATCCTTTGGGAGTAACGAACAATTCAACTAATGGAATTAACATCGTTGAGCATTATGATGCTATTAATGCAACAGTTGGCGCTATGACCGTTTTAATCAGATGGACTGCGCCAATCAGTGGAAACGGCGATGTGACTTTCAATGCTATTTTCAATGCAACTAATGGCAATAGTGTTGCAGACACTGCTGACCACAGTTTTACGACTAATTTAACGCTTGCTGAAAACACCAATTCAGTTGCTGAATTACCGGCTTCAGTGAAAACAATGGCTTATCCAAACCCAGCTAAAAATCAATTGAATCTTAGCTTGAACAATGCAGGTTATGGAATGTACAATTTGAGTGCTTTTGATTTTAGCGGTCGTCGTGTTTATCAAAACAATGTGAACGTGAATGACAATGCTGCAATTGGCATCAACACTTCATCATGGTCAACTGGTATGTATATTTTACACATCCAAAAAGATGGTGCTAAACGTATTATTCCACTTTCTATTCAATAATATTTCAAGAATTACAATTGCAAGGGGCTGTCTCAAAACAAGAGAGACAGCTTTTTTTATTTTCAGTGTTGGGTAA
>CAZNVQ010000072.1:0-3042 GCA_964576425.1 uncultured Flavipsychrobacter sp.
TGGTTACATCGGACAACTCGTTGGTTGCATCGGACAACTCGTTGGTTACATCGGTTGTCTTGTCCGATGTATCAGTCGTCTTGACTGATGTATCCGTTGCCTTGTCCTAGATATCGGTCGTCTTGACTAAGGCTTGCAACATCGTTTTCCTTGCATGGTTTGTCATTTCCCCTGCTTGGTTTGTCGTTTAGAAAGCTTTCCGCATCGTTTAGAAAGATGTATAAATTATTTTGCTTTAATGATTAGAATAATCTCTTTATATCCCTAAAACGAAACGAGCTTATTATAGCCTTTTAAAAAAAATTTGCGCCCTTTGTGTGAACTTAGCGCTCTTTGCGTGAGATTAAAATTAATCCCGAAAAGAACCGCAAAGATTTTTCACGCCAAGAACGCTGAGGTTTTATGTATTCTGTATTGCTTTCGAAAATCTCAAATTGACCCCAAAACTTGAAATATGAAGCCAATAAAACTTGATATAATTGACGACCATTCTTTAGTTATTTCAGGGTTAAAAATGTTATCGGGTTGGTAAAAGTAGCGTTACAATTAGGTTTGGTTGATAAATAATCTAACCTACCAACAAATTTTCACATTCTTTGCGTAGTAGTTCTTTTTCAATCGGCACAACACCTACTTGTTCGCAGACTAACCCTCCAGCGATATTCGAAATTTCAGCCATTAAATGCGCATTTTTCGTCAATGCATATACACAAGATGCAGTTGCAATCACCGTATCACCAGCACCGGACACATCAGCTATTTTGCGCACATGCGATGAAATAATATTAGCATGGTTTCCATCGTTGTAATAAACACCTTTTTCAGACAATGTAATAAACGTTACATTGTTATTAAGATGTTCTTTCAATTGTAAGTTAGCTTCGTTTAATTCATCTAAAGATACCTGTTCCAATGCAATATGCATTCCTTCTCTCACTTCTTTTAAGTTGGGTTTAAAAATGTCCACACCAATATAGGATAAGAAGTTCCTCTTCTTGGGATCAACAGCCGTTAGCGTACCTATTTCCTTGCAATGCGCTGTAATCTTTTTAATCACATTTTCCTTTAACAACCCTTTGTTATAATCTTCGAAAATTACAATGTTAGGTTTGTGAATTTGAAGATAACGTAACACAGCATCAATGAATGGATGTTCCTCTTCCACAAACAATTCATCATCAATCTCATCGTCAAGCCGAAGCATGTGTTGATGACGACTAATAACCCTTGTTTTCGATGTTGTTGGCCGATGCTTACTTTTTAAAATCAATGAAGTATCTATTTGTGCATCATCAGCTAACTGATGCAATAAATGTCCATCAGCATCTTCTCCAACAATTGTGGCTAAAGTCACTTTTGCACCTAAAGCCACACAGTTCAAAGCCACATTGGCAGCACCACCCAACCTACTCTCTCTGCTTTTCAACGTCACTATTGGAACGGGGGCTTCAGGTGAAATTCTATCCACATCACCCCACCAATAATTATCCAACATCACATCACCAACAACCACAACATGCAACTGCGACATGGATGCAAACAAACTATTTAAAACTTCTTTATTAATCACTTTATTAATTTCTTTTTTGAATCAAATAGTAAATTGGAATGCCCACCAAAACTATGATTAATCCGGGCCAAGTAAATTCTGTTTTGAAAAACAACAAAAGCACACAAAACAATACACCCATTAAAATATATAGTGCAGGCAAGAATGGATAACCAAATGCCTTGTAGGGTCTAGGTGTATTGGGTTGTTTTTTTCTTAAAATAAAAATTCCAGCAATGGTCAATACATAAAACAAGACAACAACAAGTGAAATCATGTCAAGCAAATCTCCATATTTTCCACTCAAACATAAGATGGAAGCAATCAAGCATTGTGCCCAAAGCGCCCATTGCGGAACGCCTTTGCTATTAAGAGTTCCAGCTTGCTTGAAAAACAATCCATCGTGCGCCATCGTGTGATATACTCTTGCACCTGCCAATATCAATCCGTTGTTGCACCCAAAGGTTGAAATCATAATCAAGGCTGCAATTCCAAATTGTCCGTTCACACCAAAAATTTTGTTGGCTGCCGCCACAGCCAATCTGTCTTGTTCAGGAAAAGCTATTTCTTGCAATGGCAGTACATTTAAATACATGATATTGGTCAACACATACAACAAGGTTACCATCAATGTTCCAAGAAACAAACTCATGCCAATATTCCTTTGTGGATTTTTGATTTCACCTGCAATAAACGTCACATTATTCCAAGCATCGCTGCTGAAAACAGAACCAGTCATTGCTGCTGCAATGGCTCCCAATAGTGCAACTCCCGAAATCTCATTCCACACTGGCTGTGTTGCATTGGTAGTTGTGTCCACTTTCATTGCTTGAAATCCAGTTGCCATGTTTTCAGCAAAAAAACTATGTTGCGCCATCATTAAACCAAACATAATTAGTCCAAACAAAGCCAATAGTTTTGAAATGGTGAACACCAACTGAATCCATTTTCCAGATTGAACTCCTTTTGAGTTGATGTACGTCAAGAGCACAATGACAGCAATGGCAAGTGCGTGAGCAGGATAAATAACAATTGGTCCTAGCTTCAACCAAAGATTGGCTTCAACCAAATTTAAACTTGGGAAAAAATAACCTGAAAATTTAGCAAACGCAATGGCGACCGCAGCAATCGTTGCAGTTTGTATTACCGCGAAAAAACTCCAACCATAAAGAAAGCCAACCATCTTTCCATAAGCTTCTTTAAGATAGACATATTGTCCGCCTGCTTTTGGAAACATACCGCTCAACTCGCCATAACTCACCGCAGCAGTTATGGTCATCACGCCTGTTATCAGCCAAACTGCCAATACCCAACCTGCACTGCCAACATTTCTTGTGATGTCTGCACTAACAATGAAAATGCCTGAACCAATCATGGAGCCAATCACAATCAGTACTCCATCAAATAGACTCAGGCTTCGCTTGAAATCATTATTGTTTTGTTCCAAATCAAAAAGTTTAGGCGGATAAATTACTATTTTTTCTTTTTAGTTT
>CAZNVQ010000072.1:3142-12777 GCA_964576425.1 uncultured Flavipsychrobacter sp.
GATTCTTGCATCTGAACCAATTTGCGCTGTGTTGCCTCGCCTTCAGATTGTGAAATGGTGCCTGCTTGCACTTTTTGTTGAAATGCTTGTGCGTTTGATTGCAATTGCTGCGCACTACGTTCCAATTCAATTTGCATGGAAGATTGGCGTTTATTGAACTCCTCTCTTTTAGCTTTTAAAAAGGTGTAATTGTTTTGAAAAGAATCAATATCTACAAAAGCAACATTGGTTGATGCGCTTGAAGAACCACCTTCAGCGACAACTGCTTTTTTAGCATTCGACGATTTTGAAGCTGTGAGTTGCATTCCACCCAAAACCAAAACACCAATCGTGGCAAATACACTTAAATAAACTGATATGTTTTTCATTGAATATATATGAAATGTTTAATAATTTGAGCTTTAACGATTAATTGCGTTAAATATTTTGTTATGAACGCAAAAATAATGCCTAACTGCTGTATGTATCGAAGTTTAGAGAAAAAGGTTACATAAAAAAATAAAGGCTATTCATGCGAACAGCCTTTATTTCAAAATAATTAATTATTTCTGTTACTCTAACTTAAACGTGATAGGCAATGTGTACCACACTTTAACTGCTCTACCATTTTGTTTTCCTGCTTTCCAGCTTGGCATTTTTTTCACCACACGAACAGCTTCCTCATCACATCCTCCGCCAATTCCTTTCACCACCTGAACATCAGAAACATTACCTTCTTCGTTCACTACAAATTTCACAGAAACACGTCCTTGTATGTTATTTTCTTTTGCCATTTCAGGATATCTTAAATTCTTATATAGATATTCTGCAATTGCTGCTTGCCCTCCTGGAAACTCAGGCATTTGCTCCACATAAGTGAAAATTTGTGGTGGTGGCGGTTCAGCAATACCCGTTCCGTCGCCCGGCTTGTCCACAATGCCTGGATCGATACCGTTAATGTCTCCTGCCTCAGTTTTAATGCCTGCCGATGCATCTTTCAATTCTTGAACTTCTGCTGGCTTTTCATCTTCCTTCACTTCTTCATCCTTTTTGATAACCGGCGGTGTAAATTTCACCGTTGGTTTCAATGGTGGTGGTGGTTCTGAAGGAGGAGGTGGTGGTGGTGGTTTCTTTGGATCAATTGGTGGCGGCTCAGCGAGCGTCACTTCTTTCACCATTGTAAGTGGCTTATTGGATTCTTTCGGTTTGATGCTAGCTATGAAAGCATAAGCACCAACCGAAACACCAATTCCAACAATAACCATCATAGCGCGCTTAGCACGTTTAGGATAGTTTTTACGCAACTCATAGCCGCCGTAACTTTTGTTACGCCCCTCGAACAAAATGTCCAAGTAATCGCTGTTGAGTATTTTATTTACATCCATTGGTTAAACTTCTTTTGTTTGTCAAATGTGATTGTTATTCCTAAAAACCACTAATTATTGAACTCCGTTTGCTTGCTCTGTAAGCTGAATAAATTCTTTATCAACCGATGAAATATCTACTATAGCATAAATTCTGACATCGTTGATATTCATTTCATCAAGAATATTTACCAAATCATCATAAGTGCTGTTGTCATCTGGCTTAATCAAAATGGTCAATTGGTCTTTACCGCTTAATGCTCCTGATTGACGTAATTCTTCAATTCTTTTTTTCTTCTCGATGATGGCTTCACGAATACCTTTTTCAGCAACAAAGGAAGTCACTTTCAATTCAGGTGGTTTTGATGCATCATCTCCTAAGCCTTCATAGTAATAAATTCTATGATCTTTGCTTAGTAAAATGGTCATTGCTGTACTTGCTTTAACCTTACTTTGGTCTTTCTCCTCAAGTTTTTCGTCTTTGTAAGGCATGTTAATTTCCATTGTCTTGGGTTTAGACATGGTTGTTGTGTACATAAAGAATGTAATCAACAAGAAGCCTAAATCCACCATTGGAGTCAAGTCAACACGAGTGGATAATTTTTTACCTTTTTTGACCCCGGGTCCTTTCTTATGGCCACCGCCACTCGAGACATCCATTTCTGCCATGGAACTAAATATTTATTAGGTTAAAAAGTAATTTATTGTTTTGATGTTCCGCCGTTCAACCATTGTTTGTAAGCTTCTGTTCCTTGTGGAATAGCTTTCAAACCAGTGATTAAGTTGAATTTGAAAATCTTCCATCCTTCTAAAGTTTTAATCACTTTATGAATATTTGGATAAGAAGCATGTCCATCAGCTTTAATCGTTATTCTCAATTTCGGATTGTTATTTCTAGCAATTCTGATCCAAGCCCCAAGTTCATTGGTTTCGGCATCTGCAAGAGTATCGGTCGGAACTCCTGTAGAAACTTTGTCAAATTCTTTTTGAGCACCGGGTTCAGCAGCCAAATAGGATTTCAACTGATTAAAAGGAACACCTATGGAAGAACCATATTTGAACGATCTGATTTCAGCATCCGACAAACCAAGACTTTTGTAATCGTTTACATCTCTAATGATGTTTTCACGAACATTTTGATTGTCCACTGAAAAGAAAATTCTTCCATTTGGATCAATTGTAATCATCATGATGTCCACATCAGGCAAAACGATGTCTGATATTGAGTTTGGTGTTACAACAGTAACAGGCTCATCTGGCTTAAACTTTGTTGCCAACATGAAGAAAGTCAGTAGCAAGAAAGCTACGTCGCACATCGCCGTCATATCGACGTTGGTGCTCTTCCTTGGCATTTTTACTTTTGGCATTTGTTATTTTTTTCTACTGTTACAGTAATAAGATGAAAATTTCATCCGATTCCACACAAATGGTTTGACTTTTTTTCTTGCAGCGATTATTTGTAATTCGCAGCAAAACTTTGAGTCAAAGTGAAACCACTTTCATCAATACCGAAAGTAATGCCATCGATAATGGTTGTAAAGAAGTTGTAGAAAATGATTGCGAAGAATGAAGTACCGATACCTAACGCAGTGTTGTAAAGGGCTTCAGAGATACCAGCAGCAAGTGCAGCAGCGTCAGGAGCTCCAGCTTGACCCATCGCTTGGAATGAACGAATCATACCTAATACCGTTCCAAGAAGACCCAACAAAGTGGCAACTGAAGCGATAGTTGAAAGGAACACCAAGTTCTTTTCCATCATTGGTAATTCCAATGCTGTTGCTTCTTCGATTTCTTTTTGGATGCTTAGGATTTTTTGGTCAGTGTCTAATTCACCGTTACCAATCATTTCTTTGTATTTCAACAAACCTGCGCGCATTACGTTTCCTACAGAACCTGCTTGTTTGTCGCACTCACCTAGAGCAGCATCAATGTTTTTGTTTGCAAGATGATATTGAACTTTTCTTACAAATTCAGCATTATCCATTTTACCTTTTGCTTTCACAACAGTAAGCGCACGCTCAATAACGAAAGCTAACATGGTGAAAAATGTTGCCATAAGGAAAGGCACAATAAATCCACCTAAATACATATTACCAGCAAAGTTTTTTGGCTTATGTTTATCGATATCAGCAAAATTTGAAGGACTTCCTAGTACAAACATGAAGATAATCCAACCCAAAGCAATACAAGAACCTACAATACCGAGATTTAGCCAAAAATTGTTGGCGTTTTTAGGACTTGCTGAACGAGAGCCATGAGAAGCTGTTTTTGAAGCGGCTGTTTTTACGTCTGCCATAATTTGCGTTTTTTTAGATTTCTGATTTTACGGTTAAATTATTGATACAATACTTTTTGTAATGCTTGCAAAGATAGAAGTACACATCAAAAAAACAATTTGAGTCCATTTTTTTTCTGCAAATGATAATATTGTGTTCACAAAGACTCGTTATATGCCTTTAAAAATGTAATCTTTACTGCATTTGAAACGACAATTTTAGCATAGAATTGTTTCTACTTCCTCACAGATTTGTCAGAAATTGATTTTTTAAAAAATTAACTTTGCGCATCAAATATTTCAGATAGTTGGAATACCTAAACTCTTTATTTAAAATTAATATATAAACATATGAATTTCAACCCTTGGCACTCTGTGAGTTATGGCGAAAACGTACCTGAATTGGTTAATGCCATCATTGAAATACCCAAAAACAGTCGCGCGAAATATGAACTGGACAAAGAAACAGGACTTTTAAAATTGGATAGAGTGCTGTATTCTTCTGTTTATTATCCAGCTAATTATGGTTTTATTCCAAGAACTTATTGCGATGACAAAGACCCTTTAGACATATTAGTTTTATCACAAATTGAAATGCAACCCTTGTGCTTGGTGGAAACAAAAATCATTGGTGTAATGCGTATGTTAGACCAAGGTGAAGCGGATGATAAACTCATTGCTGTTTGTGCCAACGACATGAGTGTGGCGCACATCAACGACATCAGCGAATTGCCAGCTTATTTTATCGAAGAACTTCGTCATTTTTTTGAAGAGTATAAAAAACTAGAAAACAAACACGTAAAAATCGAAGAATTTCAAGGCGCAAGATTGGCAAAGAAAATTTTGCAACACAGCATTAACGATTACGCAAACAGATTCAAATAAATCATATGAATATTGGGACCGTTTTAGGAATTCTGCTCATTGGCTTGTTAGCAGGTTTCATGAGTAGTTTAGTAGGCATTGGTGGTGGCTTAGTCATAGTCCCAGCTTTGGTTTTGCTGTTTGCCATGAATCAAAAAGAAGCTCAAGGAACATCTTTGCTGATGCTTTCAATGCCTGTTGCTTTTGTAGGTGCTTATAATTATTACAAAAGTGGCTATGCTAATTGGAAAATTGCTTTGCTTTTAGCCTGCACTTTCATCATTGGCGGCTACTTTGGGAGTAAAGTGGCTATCAGTCTTGAAATGAGCGTAATAAAAAAGATATTTGCCATTTTCATGATTATCATTGCCATAAAATACCTTTTTATAGACAAATAATAAATATATTTCAAAGAGTATGCGCAGAACAAAAATTAAAGAAATTTTACTTGCCGAACCAAGTGGTCAGGAAGTAGTGGTGAAAGGTTGGGTGCGCTCGTTTCGCAACAATCAATTTATAGCTCTGAATGATGGTTCTTGCATGAGCAATTTGCAAATTGTGATTGACTTAGAAACCGAAGAACAAATAGTGCGCAATATCACGTCTGGCGCATCTTTGATGGTGATTGGCAATGTGATTGCATCGCAAGGAAAGGGACAAAAAGTGGAAGTGAAAGCCAACAAAATTGAAATCCTCGGCACTTGTGATGCCGAACAATTTCCTTTGCAATTAAAGAATAAACCAAGCCTTGAATTTCTTCGTGAAATAGCACATTTACGTTTCCGCACAAACACTTTTGGAGCTGTTTTTCGTGTGAGACATTCGCTAGCTTTTGCCATTCATCAGTTTTTCAATGAAAGAGGATTTGTGTATTTACACACGCCAATCATTACGGCATCAGATGCTGAAGGCGCTGGTGAAATGTTCCGCGTTTCCACCCTTCCATTTGACAATCCTCCAAGAAAAGAGGATGGTCAAATTGACTACAGTGAAGATTTTTTTGGTAGAAATACAAACCTCACTGTGAGTGGACAATTAGAAGCTGAATTGGGCGCAATGGCCTTCAGTGAAGTATATACATTTGGTCCAACTTTCAGAGCTGAAAATTCAAACACAACCCGCCACCTTGCTGAGTTTTGGATGATTGAACCTGAAGTTGCTTTCAATGATTTGAAAGACAATATGGACTTAGCAGAAGACTTCATCAAATACATCATTGGCTATGCTTTGAAACACAATCGTGAAGACCTAGAATTTCTTGCACAAAGACTGCAAGATGAAGAAAAACAAAAGCCTCAAAACGAACGCAGTGAAATGGGCTTGATTGAAAAATTGGAATTTGTATTGAATAACCAATTTGAGCGAGTTACCTACACCGAAGCAATTGACATTTTACTTCAATCGCCTGCATACAAGAAAAAGAAATTTCAGTATGAAGTGAAATGGGGAATTGATATGCAAAGCGAACACGAACGCTATTTGGTGGAAAAACATTTCAAAAAACCAGTAATAGTAACCGACTACCCAAAAGATATTAAAGCATTTTATATGCGAAAAAATGAAGATGGGAAAACAGTGGCAGCAATGGACATTTTAGCACCTGGAATAGGTGAAATTGTTGGTGGTTCACAAAGAGAGGAAAGACTGGAAAAATTAGTGGAAAGAATGAACGAAATGCACATTCCAACTGATGAAATGTATTGGTATTTAGACACAAGAAAATTTGGAACAGTTCCACACGCAGGTTTTGGGTTAGGTTTTGAAAGAATGGTTTTGTTTGTTACGGGCATGACTAATATTCGCGACGTTATTCCTTTCCCAAGAACGCCAAAGAACGCAGATTTTTAATTGTATTAAATCATAAATTTGTTGAAACTGCTTGAATAATTCAGGCAGTTTTTTTTATTTTTAATAATATAAAATCTATAAACTTTTGAATTGGAAAACGTACTTCAGATTCACCAAAGCACAAGCCAATGGAAGCTTAGTTTTGATGCTGCTTATCATTTTGGCAATTTTTTCAAATTGGGCAATCCCTTATTTTGTTGCTCCAAAAACAGAACCAATAGATAGCACAATAGCAAAGGCTTTCAGCGAATTTGAACAAGATCAAATTGCTCAAAATGAATTGAAAAATCCTGAGAGCAAAGTGTCAGAAAAAACCTTATTTGCTTTTGATCCTAATACAATTGATAGCAATGGTTGTCTTGCTTTAGGGTTGCGCCCAAAGACAATTCATCTTTTTCTAAATTGGAGAAGAAAAGGTAAAATTTTCAGAACTAAAGATGATTTCAAACAAGTTTATACTTTGACAGAAGAGGAATACATTCAATTACAACCCTACATCAATATTCAACAACAATCAACAACAACAGAATCTTTTTTCAACAAAACACAAAGAAGCATTCCTGATAAAATATCAATAAATATTACAGACTCTGCAACACTTGTTTTGCTGCGAGGAATAGGTCCAACTTTGGCGCATAAAATCATTCAAAAAAGAAATGCACTTGGTGGATTTCACAAGATGGAACAGTTGAGTGAAGTCTATAAATTTCCAGATACAACTTGGACAATGCTTAAAGAAAAAATAATCATTGACGGCAGCAAAATAAATAAGCTTAATTTAAATACTTCATCTTTAGAAGAATTATCAAAACATCCATATGTTGGTGAGAAAATTGCTCAAAACATCATTTTGTTGCGCCAAGGTTTGAAGCGTTTTGAAAAACTCGAACAACTCCGACAAGTTCCGTTGATGAATGAAGAAATTTATCGTAAAATTGCGCCATATTTCACGTTATAATCAGTTTACATGGATTTTCAATATACCGAAACGCAGGTTCAAATTGCTGAGATGGTTCGCGATTTTGCGAATAAAAACATTCGCCCAAACATGATGGATTGGGACGAAAACCAAAAGTTTCCAGTTGACCTTTTTCATCAAATGGGTGAATTAGGTTTGATGGGCGTTTTGGTTCCAACAGAATATGGCGGCTCTGGATTAAGTTATTTTGAATATATCACAGTGGTTAGCGAAATAGCTAAAGTTTGTGGATCAATTGGTCTATCAGTGGCTGCACACAATTCATTGTGCACTGGACATATTTTATACTTTGGCAACGAAGAACAAAAGCAAAAATACTTGCCTAAACTAGCAAAAGGAGAATGGATTGGTGCTTGGGGCTTAACGGAAGCAAACACAGGAAGCGATGCCGGCAATATGCGTTGTGTGGCTACACGTGATGGCAATGATTGGGTGTTAAACGGAACAAAGAATTGGATCACACACGGTATCAGTGGAAATGTAGCAGTTGTTTTAGCGCGCACTGGCGAACCAAGAGCAAAAAATAATGTTACTGCATTTATTGTAGAAAGAGGAACTCCTGGTTTTTCAGCTGGTAAAAAAGAAAATAAACTAGGAATGCGTGCATCAGAAACTGCTGAGTTAGTTTTTGATAATTGTAGAATTTCTGATGCGCAAAGATTGGGTGAAATAGGAGATGGTTTCAAGCAAGCAATGAAAGTACTTGATGGTGGTAGAATTTCAATTGCAGCGCTTTCTTTAGGCATTGCAGAAGGCGCTTACGAAGCTGCTTTGAAATATTCTAAAGAGCGTCATCAGTTCGATCAACCAATATCAAATTTCCAAGCCATTGCATTCAAACTTGCTGATATGGCGACAAAAATTGAAGTAGCTAAAATGTTGATTTATCAAGCTGCCGATTTGAAAAATCGTCATGAACCAATGACCAAAGAATCTGCAATGGGTAAATATTACGCTTCAGAAGTAGCCGTTCAAGTGTCCACAGAAGCTGTTCAAATATTTGGTGGTTATGGATATACTAAAGATTTCCCTGTTGAAAAATATTATCGTGATAGCAAGCTTTGCACAATTGGTGAAGGAACAAGTGAAATTCAAAAACTTGTGATTTCAAGAGACATTCTAAAATAAATTCTTCAAATGCCTTGCAAAAACGCAAGGCTTTTTTATTGCTTTTTCATTTTTTTCCAATGATTATAAGCACTGCCATAATCTGAACTGTTGTCCAACAACAAAATTTGATTGTTTTTTATATCAACTACAGAATCAATAATTGGATGTAAAGGATCAGAATAAACTGAAATGATTTGACCTTCATTTTGACTTAAAACCCAAGAAAATTTCACCGTGTCAACAACATAAAAACCACCGGACAAATACCATTGAATGTTTAATCCTTTTCCATCAGATTGAAACACATAAGCAAAGCCATCATATACACTAATTTCACCACTATCAACGCTAGCATTAGGAATTGAATCTTGTCCATAAGCCACAATATTCCATCTGCCTAAAAGCTGCTCTCTTATTGACTTTGAGCTTTCAGAATCAGACTTTTGACAACCTACTAGAAAAACAAACGAGGACAAAAAAAGGTACAAAATAGTTTTCATCAATTATGTTTTTTAAAGGTTGAAATTGTAATCAATATAAAGCGATTGAAAAAAAGATTGTTCATCAATTTCACGAACATCACCTTCTTTCAATTCATCTAATTTGAGGTCTTCAATTGACGTGCGAACGAGCTGAATACATTTATGTCCAACCGAGGCCACCATTTTTCTAACTTGATGAAATTTCCCTTCAGTTAAACTCATTTTCAACCAAGTATACTGACAATAAGGATGTTTGTTGTAAGGTATGTGTAAATCAAAATTAGGATCATCAACAATTTCAACATCACATGGTGTTGTAACAAACATTCGGTTTTCTTTACCTAACAATGAAACACCTTTTCTTAACTTCTCTAAAGTGGCTTCCGAAACAATATGTTGCACCAAAACATGATAAGTTCGCTTGTGAGGCTGAATGCCTTGAAACAAAAGTTTGGTCACTTTTTTATTGGTTGTAAGAATAAGCAAACCTTGAGTGGCTCGGTCCAAACGCCCAATTGCATGAGTACCTTCAGGAAAATCAAAATCAATTTCTGACAACAAACGAACGCCATGATTACTTTTAAATTGAGTAACCATGTCATAGGGTTTATTGAGAATAAAATATCTATGTGTTTGATGTTCCATGAGCAAATAAAAACGCCACACAATTTAAGATTTGCGTGGCGAATTTTAGTTTATAAATTCCCTAATTTAATAATCACCTAAAGTTTCAT
>CAZNVQ010000073.1:0-2802 GCA_964576425.1 uncultured Flavipsychrobacter sp.
ATTTTTTCCTTTCCCAATAAGGGTTTCAATTGAAACAGGCTGATAGCTCAAATATTTGCTGCTCAAAGCATCCATGTTGTGTTTTCCCTCAGGCTCAATGACATAGTGGGCCAACATGGTATCGAAAATTTCACCCTTTAATTCAAAACCATACCAACGCAAAACCAATTGGTCATACTTGATATTTTGACCCACCCAAGTGATGGATTCATTGTCGAACAGGGGTTTGAATTGTTGCAACAAAGCTTTTACCTCGTCAACTGTTGTTGGTGTAGGCACATAAAAAGCTTCGCCTGATTGATAGCAAAAACTCATGCCTACTAACTCAGCAAGATTGGCATCAACATTAGTAGTTTCAGTATCAAAAGCAATTTCTTTTTTTAGTGCTAATTTTTGAATGAGTTCAGCGATTTCATGGGCTTCTTTCACCAAATAATATTGGTGCTCTGTTTGTTCGATAGTTTTTAAAATTGTTGGTTCTTCTTGTGCTACAACTTCATTGCTAATTGGCAGTTCAAGGAACGGTAAGGCAGGTATAATTTTATTGCCTTGCTTCAATGGATTGCCAAACAAATCGGTGGAAACTGCAGGCTTTTCAGGTTCTGTGCCAAGGATTCTTTTGCTTAGCGTTTTGAACTCCAACTGTTGAAAGATTTCAGCCAAAGCTTCTTTATTCCATTCTTTCAATTTGAAATCTTCTTCGTGAAAAGGAACAGGTGCATTAGTGATGATTGTAGCTAATTTTTTACTCATGAGCGCACTTTCTTTTCCATTCATCACTTTCACGCCAACTGAGCCTTTAATTTTTTCTGCGTTGGCTAAAATATTTTCAAGGGTTTCATATTCAGCCAAGAGTTTTGCTGCTGTTTTTTCACCAATACCTGGAATACCTGGAATGTTGTCGGCGGCGTCTCCCATTAGTGCCAACATATCAATAACTTGATGAACGGTCTTGATATTCCATCGTTCACAAACTTCTTTTTCCCCCCAAATTTCCACACCGCCACCTTGATAAGAAGGCTTATAAATGAAAATGTTTTCTCTCACAATTTGACCAAAATCCTTGTCAGGGGTGACCATATAAACCGTGTATCCCAATTCCGCAGCTTCAAGCGCAAGACTGCCAATGACATCATCCGCTTCATAGCCATCTTTTTCAAGACAAGGCAAATTGAATGAACGAATAATTTTTTTGATGTCAGGAATAGCGGCTATTAAATCTTCCGGTGCTTCTTGTCGGTTGGCTTTATAGGCTGCAAAATCGGTATGTCTTTCCGTGGCTGCTGCTGTGTCGAAAACCACTGCCAAATGTGTTGGCTTTTCTTTATTGATTAAATCGAGGAGTGCATTGGTGAAACCAAATTGTGCATTGGTATTTTTTCCTGTGCTAGTGATTCTCGGTGCACGAATCAGGGCATAATAGGCACGATAAATCAATGCCATTGCATCCAATAAAAACAACTTCTTTTCAGACATGAAACGAAGATAGTAATTGCTTGAGTTGTTGGACTATTACAGAATAAAAAAAGAGGGAGACTATTTGATTTCTTTTAGCTTTTCTTCACTGAGTGGTTTATGCAAAAAATTGATGACGCATTACAATTTTGCAATGTGCTTTTATGACATCATTTTGTTCTTCAAACATATCTAAAAATCCAAATCCATCGATTTCAGGCATGTTGATATCCAATAAAATTATAGATGGGATTTTATCCAAACTGTTCTGATTTTCTGTCAAATATTCCATTGCAGAGCGAGCACCATTTTGGCTTGATGCTCCTTTGGCACATTGCAGATTTAAGACAATGCGCTCCTCCACAAATCTGTCAATTGGGTTGTCATCGATTACTATTTGATGCATCGTGTTCAATTTATTGAAGAACCTAAATTTAACGTTTTCTTTGAAAAAATATTTAGCGAATGCATTGAAAATCAAGGGATTACAAAATTAATATTTTAATTTATATTCTTTTGTCAGATAAACTATGTTATTATTTAATGTGTGCATAACTCGGTGGAAAACTTAATATTAAGTTAATGAATATACTCTTAACTTTAAGTTGCAAAAAATCTTATCTATGCTTTGGAGAACTTTTAAAGGAGCGGAAATTAATCAACCTATCAAACAAGCCGTTGAAGCTGCAATCGTTCGAGAAACTGAAGCTGGTTTTAAGCTAAAAGTTTGCGTGGGAACGGACAGTCAAGTTTATGGTACACATACAGAATTTGCAACGGTCATAGTTTTTTTGCGTGAAAAACAAGGTGGTTTCATGTTCATTCGAAACGAAACTTCTAACCTTTCCTACAGCATCAAAGAAAGGATGTTAGTGGAAGTGGCAAAGAGCATTGAAACTGCATACGAATTATGTGATTTATTTACAAAATATGATGTGGATATGGAAGTTCATGCAGACATCAACACCAATCCACAATTCAAAAGCAATGAAGCTTTGCGCGAAGCAATGGGCTACATTCTCGGAATGGGCTTTGCTTTCAAGGCAAAACCTGAAGCTTTTGCCAGCAGTTGTTGTGCCAATAAAATGGTGAATTAATACTTATTTGCTTTTACTATATGAATTGAGTTACGAATATTAGGCGATTTCCGTTGCCGAATTCTGTCTTTACTTCCTTTTTTGCTGTCTTAATATGGTACAATTGATTAAATTTACTCTGGATGCCATAATTGCAGCATATGTTCAGAAACAGCTTCTCAGTTTTTATATTATTTGTTTTGTCTTTTTCATTGGCTAATGGACAAAATAGTCCTTTAAATTTTATTGAAAACCGTGGTCAATGGGCTGG
>CAZNVQ010000073.1:2812-12602 GCA_964576425.1 uncultured Flavipsychrobacter sp.
CTATTTTTTTGGAAAAAAATGCTTTTACCTATGTAGTTGGTCAGCCCAACAATCACGAATTATTGCATGCATTCAAGCATGGTCAATTTTCAAATTCCCCAACTTTGAAATATCATGCTTATAAAATGGTATTCGAGAATTCAGGAAACCCAAGTATTGTAGGCAGCAAAAAACAACCACAATATTTCAATTATTTTTTGGGCAACAACCCTGCTAAGTGGAAAACAAACATTCATCCTTTTTTGGCACTTGATTATCAAAATTTATATGCTGGAATTCATGCTCATGTTTCCTCTGAAAGAGGGAATTTGAAATATGATTTAATAATTGATCCAAACGCAGACCTCAGCCCTTTGAGCATCAAATGTGAAGGTGCTGAAAAAGTATATTTGAAAGATAACCACTTGATTATTCAAACATCCGTTGGCGACATTACAGAAGTAAAACCTTATGCTTATCAAATTGTAGATGGAAATCAAAAACCAATTCCATGTCAGTATAAACTCAATGGCAATCGCATTCGATTTTCTTTCCCGAAAGGATATGATGCTTCTAAAACTTTGGTCATCGACCCAACTGTAGTGTTCAGCACGTTCACGGGTTCCACTGCCGACAATTGGGGTTTAACTGCTACTTACGATAACAGTGGAAACTTTTATGCTGGGGGAACAGTTTATGCTACCGGTTATCCTATTGTGCTTGGTGCTTTTCAAGCCACATTTCAGGGCGGAGGTGCAGGCGGTGGTAATGGTTTGCAGTTTGACATGGGTATTAGTAAATTCAATGCAAATGGAACTAGTTTAATCTATTCAACCTATTTAGGAGGTTCTGACAACGAACAACCTCACAGTTTGATTGTGGATAATGCAGGTGAACTTGTTGTGGCTGGAAGAACTTACTCTACTGATTATCCAACACAAAATGCTTACGATAACACTTTCAATGGTAATGCTGATATTGTGCTGACAAAATTCAATGCTGCTGGAACGGGTTTAATAGGGTCCACTTTTCTTGGTGGTTCGAGTGATGATGGCGTGAATATTAGTTCCAGTTTTGTAACTCTTACCGGATTGAAACACAACTATGGTGATGATTCTAGAAGTGAAGTGATGGTGGACAATGCTAACAATGTTTATCTAGTTGCTAGCACACAATCCACTAATTTTCCCGTTGTTAATCCATATCAATCTGCCAATCAAGGGCTTCAGGATGCAATAGCAGTAAAGCTTTCAGCAAATTTAAGTGCATTGACTTGGTCTACTTATATTGGTGGAAACAATAATGATGCAGCCTATAATATCAAATTAAATAATAGTCAAAATGCTATTTATGTTTCTGGTGGAACAATGAGTAGTAATTTTCCTTCAATCCCTGGAGGATTATGGAGCACTTATCAAGGCGGTTCGGTTGATGGATTTGTATTAAAGTTTCAAAATTCAGGAACTTATGGTTTGCAAAAAACAACTTTTGTTGGACGACAAGATTATGATCAAATTTATGGATTAGAAATTGATTTCTCGGACAATGTGTATGTAATGGGTCAAACCTTAGGAGGCACTTTTCCTGTGACAGCTGGCGTGTTCAACAACCCTGGTTCCAGTCAGTTTGTAATGAAACTCAATAGTGACTTGACAACCAATTTATTATCCACCGTTTTTGGTTCGGGCAATTCGCTTCAAACCAATATTTCCCCCGTAGCTTTTCTTGTGGATACTTGCAATAATATCTACATCAGCGGATGGGGTGGTGGACTTGGTTTTTCGCCTTCTAATGTGGGCACAACCACGGGAATGCCGCTTTCCACTGCACCGAATCTTCCTGCTCAATCCACAACAGATGGGTTTGATTTTTATTTCATTGTCTTGAGCCCTAATGCTACCAATTTATTGTACAGCACCTATTTTGGAAGAAACACACCAACACAAGCTGGATTTGGAGAACATGTTGATGGAGGCACAAGCCGATTTGACAAAAATGGTATTGTGTTTCAAGCTATTTGTGGTTCTTGTGGAGGCAACATACCTGGTTCGCCTTACCCGACCACTCCCGGTACTTGGGCACCAACCAATCTTTCAGCCAATTGTAACTTAGCGGCTTTGAAAATTTCATTTGATGTAGCCAATCTTCAAGCTATTGCAGTGGCTGGTCCCGACACTATTGGCTGTCCTCCTTTTGTGGTTAATTTCACCAACAATTCAACAAGCGCTTTGACTTATGTTTGGGATTTTGGCGATGGTTCACCAACTACTAATACAATTAGCCCAACGCATACCTTTACTAGTCCTGGCATTTTTACAGTTCGTTTAATAGCCAACAATGCTGGTGCATGCAATGCGACTGCCGATACTACGTTTATCACCATAAAAGTTGATACCAATTACATTAAAGCCAATTTTAATTATGTAGTAACGGATAGCTGCAATCCTTATAAAGCAAGCTTCACTAACACTTCACAATTCAGCAACACACCTGGCTCAGCTAATTTCACCAAATTCAAATGGTCCTTTGGAGATGGTAGTTTTAGCAACCTTCAAAACCCTGGCGTACACACTTATTTAGATACAGGATGTTACACTGTTACCTTGATTATGACAGATACAACAACTTGTAATAAAGTGGATAGCATTTCTAAAATAGTTTGTTTGAGAGGGGCAAACATTAAAGCTGCATTTTATTCTCCAGATAGTATTTGCTTGGGTACTGAAATTTTATTGAGCAACTCTTCTGTCAATGCTATAAATACTAATTGGAATTATGGCAACGGTATATTCGACAATGGTGCTTCCCCAATATATACTTATCCTGACACAGGAACTTTCACCATCACTTTAGTCATTTCAAATCCTGGTGCATGTAATAAGTTTGATTCCACCAAACGCTTGATTCACGTGCTTCCTGTGCCAGTTGCTGATTTTAGTTTCACTCCTGTTTTGCCCGTTCCTAACGAAGCAACTAAGTTTACTAACTTATCTACAAATGCTTCAAGCTATTTCTGGAGTTTTGGTGATGGCACAAGTAGTGTGGAAGTAAACCCCGTTCATATGTACAACAAGTCTGGGACTTATACGGTTTGTTTGGAAGCCAAAAACGAATCGGGTTGTTTGGATACTGTTTGCAAACAAGTGGTTGCCGATATCACGCCTGCAATTGGAGTTCCTACAGGATTCAGCCCAAATAATGATGGTGAAAATGATGTATTATTTGTTAGAGGTGCTGCGGTTAAAACAGTTGATTTCAAAGTGTTTAATCGGTTCGGAGAGTTAGTTTTCGAGACCAAAAGCATGGACATTGGTTGGGATGGAACCTACAAAGGAAAACCTCAAGAAATGGAAGCCTATGCTTGGGTGTTGAATGCCACTTTTATTGATGGAACTGCCGTAAGCACTACTGGTAACGTAACCCTTTTAAGATAAACAGATGAATCGTTTTTTAAATAGAATCGTAATTGCTTTTATTTGTTTGTTGTGTTTTGAACAAGCTCATGGACAAGGCATGCATTTCTCGCAATTTTTCAATGCACCCATGTTGCTCAATCCAGCCAACACAGCTTTGATGCCCGACCATGATTATCGTGTGGGCATGAACTACAGAAAACAATGGGGCTCAGTTCCAGTGCCCTACACAACTACTTCTGTTTTTGCAGACTGTCAATTGATGCGCAACAAAAACTTGACGAATTGGCTAGGACTTGGTTTGGCTGTTTGGAACGATAAAGCAGGATTGGGAGAATTGTCTTTGACTCGCGTTGAAGGATTTGTGGCTTACCATGTACAGTTGGGCGAAAGCAGTATGATATCAGCAGGCTTGTCTCTTGCCTCCGTTCAAAGGACTGTTGATTTCAACAAGCTAAGTTTCGATAGACAGTGGGACGGGTTTATGTTTAACGGTGGATTACCAAGCGGAGAATCGGATTATGTGATGAAAACAAATTTCAGCGATATTGGTGCAGGCATCAACTATGCTTATTTTCCAAATGAATTTACATATTTAAAGGTCGGTTTTGGATTAGCACATCTAACCCAACCCAAAGAAACTTTTTACAACCAAGAAAATAAATTAGGACTTAGGCCAACCGCCAATGTTGACCTTTTGCTCCAACTCAGTAGAAGTGTAATTTTAAATCCTTCTATTTATTACACCGAACAAAAATCAGCAAGAGAAGCTTTGATTGGAACCCTTTTACAAGTTGACGTTAGCAACAATGATGCCGACGACATGCAATTGATTCTTGGTGCTTTCAATCGGGTGAATGAATCTGTTGTGGGTAATGTTGGTTTGAGCATCAACGATTTGCGGATTATGTCGAGCTATGATTTCACAATTTCATCGCTAGGACAAGCCATCAAAGGAAGGGGTGCTTTTGAATTGTCTATTATTTACAACGGCTACTACAACTCTTTTTCAAGAGGAAGAAGAAGCTACAACTGTCCACGCTTTTAACAATTTATTTCCGCTTATTTGTTTTTTTGACCATTACATTTGACAATAATTTATTTCGACAATGGAAAAAAATAAAGTCTTACTCGTTGAAGACGATACCAATTTTGGTCAAGTACTGAAAAACTTTTTAGAGCTTAATGATTTTGTTGTTGAGCTTTCAAGAGACGGTATCTTAGGTCTTGCAGCTTTCAGAAGAGAGAAATTCGATATATGTTTATTGGACGTGATGATGCCAAATATGGATGGATTCACATTAGCTGAAGAAATTCGTAATGTCGATCCAGATGTTCCCTTGTTTTTCCTATCGGCTAAAAGCATGAAGGAAGACATTTTGCATGGCTACAAATTAGGGGCTGACGACTACATCAGCAAACCATTTGATAGTGAAATCTTGTTGCAAAAAATCAGAGCTGTTCTTAAAAGAAATCAAGAAATCCAAGAAAAACAACACGCTCAAATTGAGTGGCATATTGGTCATTATCATTTCAATTCTAAATTGCGTTCGCTGACATTCGGCGATAACACGCAAACGCTCTCTCCGAAAGAAAACGAATTGTTGACCATGCTTTGCGAATACAAAAACGATTTGTTGCCAAGAGATATTGCTTTGAAAAGAATTTGGGGCAGCGACACTTATTTCAACGGCCGAAGCATGGATGTTTACATCGCTAAGTTGAGAAAATATTTAAAAGAGGATGCTACAGTTGAAATTGTGAACATTCATGGTAATGGTTTCCGATTAGTGGCTGCTGAATAAAAAGTATTATAATTCACAAAAGGCTGATTTTTTTGATTATGAAAAGTCAGCCTTTTTCATTTCTTGTCTCTTCTGAAAATCTTCAATTTCACATAAGATGATTACTTTTACGGTCTTATGAAGCAACTACCCAATATTTTGACGCTTGGCAACCTTTTTTGCGGTTGTATTGCTATTAGCTTCATATTAGGTGCTCAAAATTTTACCACATCTTTCAACCTTGCCCAACAATTTGAAGTTCCAGCAATGGAACAGCCTTATTGGGGAAGCATTTTCATTTTTGCTGCTGCCGTATTTGATATGCTTGATGGCGCAGTGGCAAGAGCATTGAAGGTTTTTTCACCAATAGGAAAAGACCTCGACAGTCTTGCTGATGTGGTTTCGTTTGGTGTAGCTCCTTCTATGATTCTTTTTAAAATGTTATGGGCCGCACATATGACTCAGCCTGACGCAATGGATGTGGACATGATGCTGATGAGCCCTGCTTTTTTAGTTGCTTGTTTTTCTGCATTACGTTTGGCCAAATTCAATATTTCAGCTTCGGAACAAACTCGTTTTTTTAATGGCATGCCAACTCCTGCTGTTGGTGTTTTTGTTGCCACTTTTCCGCTCATCAATTGGCAAAACCCTCTAGGAATAGCTGCTTATTTTTACCAACCTTGGATTTTGTACAGCATCATTGGAATATTGTGTTGGTTGATGGTGTCTAAAGTTAGGTTTTTCAAATTCATGCCTTCAAGTTTTAAGTTGGCTGCAATGTGGCCTCAATTACTTTTGATAGTTACAGGAATTGGGTCATTTTTCTTTTTAAAATTCGGAGCAATTGCTCTTTGCTTTGTTTTATACATTCTACTTTCATTTATTTATAAGCCAAAAGAAATATGAAATATACAGCACATATAAACGTGATGCCTTTGAAAGAATTGCTTGACCCACAAGGAAAAGCAGTGAACAGCAGTTTACACAATCTTGGTTTAACGGCTATCGAACAAGTGAGAATTGGCAAGCACATTACCCTAAATATTTCAGCCAACAGCAGCGAAGAAGCCCACCAAATGGCAACTGATGCTTGCAAAAAATTGTTGGTGAATCAGGTGATGGAAGGATTTGATGTTCAAATCACGGAAGCCTAAATCATTTTTATTTCCATGAAATCTAAAAAGCCTAACCGTGCTGCCGTAGCTTCAGTTTCTGCTTCGGACAATTCAGTTGGGCACTTGTTTTTGGTGCCTGGACCCATCGGCAATCTTGCCGACATCACTTATCGGGCTGTGAAAATCCTACAAGAATCTGAGGTCATTTTGTGTGAGGATACAAGAACAAGTAGCATTTTGCTGAAACATTATGATATTCAAAAAAGTTTGTTGCCTTATCATCAACACAACGAACATAAGATTTTAGATCATATTATTGAATTATTACAATCGGGAAAGCAAATTGCTTTGCTCACCGATGCAGGAACACCTGGCATTTCGGACCCTGGATTTCTATTGGTTCGGGCTTGTCATCAACATAGTATTCCTGTTACTTGTCTTCCCGGTGCAACTGCTTTTGTACCAGCTTTGGTGCAGTCCGGCATTCCATCAAACCGGTTTGCGTTTGAAGGTTTTCCACCTCAAAAGAAAGGAAGACAAACTTTTTTCAAAAATCTCGCTGAAGAAGAACGCACTATTATCCTGTATGAATCGCCACATCGATTGGTAAAAACACTGAAAGAAGCTGCCTTGTATTTTGGTGCCGACCGTCTTGCAAGCGTTTCAAGAGAACTGACTAAACTATTTGAAGAAACAAAGACCGCGAGCTTGGAACAATTAGCAATGCATTATGAAAAAACACCACCCAAAGGAGAAATCGTTGTGGTGATTGCCGGCAAAGGTTTGGATACCAATAGGGTTGAGGAAATTGAAGAAGAAGCATAAAACAAAAACGGGTTGAACACAAAGTCAACCCGTTTTTGTTTATTCATAAAAATGCACCTCACCCGATTCCACATGATACATGCCACCAACCATTTTTATCTTTCCTGCGGCTTCCATGTCCCTTATGATTTCACTTTCTTTTCTTATTCTTTCTAGCGTAAGATGAACATTGAGTTCGGCAACTTTGTTCACAAATTCGGGGTTGCTTCCTGTACGGTTTTCTTTAATGGTGTTTTCTTGTTCCACTGCAGGCTGCACTTTATCAAGCAAGTGAGTGAGGTTGCCGAGTTGCACATGATTACAGGCACCTGTGATGGCGCCACATTTGGTATGACCCAATACTACTATGAGTTTCACCCCAATTTCATGAATCCCAAATTCCATGCTTCCAAGAATATCTTCGTTCAAAATATTGCCTGCAATGCGAATGCTGAAAATATCACCTAAACCAAGGTCAAAAATATGTTCGGTTGTTGTTCGGCTATCAATACAACTCAACACAATGGCAAAAGGATTTTGTGTCGATGAAGTGGCATTGACTTGATGTTTCAAATATTTCACTGAACCTGTGCCTGTGGTGAAACGTTTATTGCCATTTTTAAGGATTTCTAGAATTTCATCAGCACTCATTTTTTGCTGCGCTTCTTTGTCTAACACATCAACAAACTGAATGTAGTCTTCCAAATTATATTTGTCTTTCAACCCTACGATGTTCAATTTGATTTTACGGTCCACTGAAATGGTGGTTTTAAAATCATTCAATAGTTCCATTACATCATTATCAATATAATTGGATTGCGTGGCGTCAATAATCACTTTTGAACCGTTGGGCAATTGGCTGAGCGTGTCTTTAATGGTTGCTTTGTTTAGAAAAGACACCTGATTGGGTAATGCAATCCGTACCGTTTCGTCCACATGCATGGTTTCTTTTTGCAACACAAATGGATACTTGTAGTTACTTTTTAAAATGTAAAATATACTTATCGTCAAACCGATGAAAACGCCAATCAACAAATCAGTGAATACAATAGCTACAATCGTGGCTACGAAAGGAATAAACTGTCCCATTCCTTTTCGAAACATTTCTTGGAACAAGGTAACTTTTGCTAATTTATAACCTGTAAGTATAAGTATGGCAGCTAAGGATGCTAGAGGAATTTTATTGAGCATTGGACTCAACAACAACAAACTCACCAATAGAAAAAGTCCATGTAAAATTGCTGACATTTTAGATTTTGCCCCTGCATTGATGTTGACCGAACTTCGAACAATTACGGAAGTGATGGGAATGCCACCAACAAGACCCGAAAGCAAATTACCTGTTCCTTGTGCAATCAATTCGCGATTGGGAGAGGCGATTCTTTTTTGCGGGTCAATGTTTTCAACAGCTTCAAGATTGAGCAAGGTTTCGATGGAGGCAACAATAGCAATGGTGAAGGCCGAAATCCAAACTTGTGGTATTTGAAGCCCATTGAAATCAGGAAATTTCAACATGGAATTGAGTCCGCTGAAAGATGGAATATTCACCAAATGTTCTTTTTCAATAGCCAAATTGGGAAAAGAAAATTGAAACAAACTATTGAGCAACACGCCCAAAACCACCACCACTAAGGATGCTGGTAAAAATTTAATTTTTTTCAACGGCGTTTTATCCCAATACAACATCACTAATATAGAAACTGCCGATATGATGATGGCGCCCCAACTAAAGAATTGAAATACATTAAACAATTCCGAAAACGTGTTTTCCCCATCGCTTTGTTCAAAGGATAAATCATCTTCGATGTCTCTGTCGAACCCAACAGCGTGTGGAATTTGTTTAAGGATAAGAATAATGCCAATGGCAGCCAACAATCCTTTGATGACATTGGATGGAATATAATTGGCTATGAATCCTCCTTTTGCCAAACCCATTATGATTTGAAAAATGCCCGAAAGCAACACAGCAGTCAGAAACAATTCGAAGGCTCCAAGCTTGGTGATGCTAGCCAACACCACAGCGGCCAAGCCTGCCGCAGGACCACTGACGCTTGTAGGCGACTGACTCAAAAAGCCAACAACAACACCTCCAATAATACCTGATATTACTCCCGATAACAACGGCGCACCACTTGCCAAAGCCACGCCAAGGCAAAGGGGCAGGGCTACTAGAAAAACAACAATACTAGCAGGTAAGTCCTGCTTGATTTTAGATAACATGGTAACAGATTTAGTAGTGTATAGGTAAAAAAGCTTACCTATTTGGGGTCAAAGGCAATGTTAAGTAAAATAACCGATTTTGTAATATAATCGTTCAAAAACAATACGAGCCGCACTTTCGTGCAGCTCGTTGTCCTTATAGTTCCCAAAGTGTTTATTCTTTAGTAATCTTTATCGTCCCTGTTCTGCCTTCAGCGTCTTTGTAACGGATGAGGTACATGCCGCTTGCATAGCCAGTCATATCCACTGTGGTGCTTGAAGTGGTCATTTCTTTCATGGCTACTAATCTGCCACTGAAATCCATCACTTGAATTGTGGCATCTATTGCTTCCAAACCACGAACATTAATAGTCAGTAGGTCGGTTGCAGGGTTCGGGTAGGCATTGAGTTCAAAGCTTGATGCAGAAGTTGTTCCTGCTGCTTCTTTCACGCCCGTTTGGGTCACTGTTATTGGTGCCGATGTGCCCGTACAGCC
>CAZNVQ010000074.1:0-12538 GCA_964576425.1 uncultured Flavipsychrobacter sp.
AACGATGCCAAAACTATTATAGTTTTTCTTATAAACAAAATTACCAATAGGTTAAGTTTTATTTACAACATTTGGTTAGTTAAAATTCAGAAATCAATAAATAGATATAAAGTATTTATTTTAAAATAAAAATTATTTCATTTGTGTGATAATATGAAATTCTATTGTTTAAACATTATATTTGGAAATCTTTACCGTTTTTTGAAATTAACTAAAAGATGAAAATCACAAACTTTAAGTCTGTACCAAGGTGGATTATATATTTTTTTGATGTTTCAATTGCTGCATTTTCATTTATATTTTCAATATTTTGGCAATACAAATTTAATTTATTCAAATATAAACATTTAATTTTCCCGTCGTTCCCGTATATAATAGTAAGTACAAGCTTATTATTTATCCTACTTCGAATTAGTTCAGCTTTTATTAGATTTTCAAACTACAAAGACGCTATAAAAATTTTATTTTCCAATACAATAATTGCTGTAGTATCCTTAATATTGAATTATATTTTTTCAAATAAGTACTTTTTCGTATCCAATGAATGTGTATTAATCAATTTTTATACTTGTAGTTTCTTTCAAATAGGCTACAGGATGATGGTAAGACATTTTTTCAAGTCAATTAATATAGAATCAAACAATAAGAAAAGAGTAAAAGCGGCATTACTTTATAATGGTGAATCTAGCATATTGATAAAAAAAATGATTTGCGAAAATCCTCAAAGCGATTTAAAAATCGTAGCCTTTTTGGATAACCAATTTTATAAAGATAATAAAAAAATTGATGGGTTGCCGATTTATTCAGATCAAGATGAGGGATTTATACAATTACAAAAGTTAAACACCAAAGTAATAATTGTTGCAGAGAAGTCAATTAGTGCTACCAAAATAAATTATTTTGTCGACAAATGTGTCAATTTTGATATGAAAGTCCAATTATTGCCTGACTTTCAAAAATGGATGAATCGAGAACTGTATACTAGCACTTTGAAAGACATCAACATAGAAGATTTACTTAATAGAGATTCCATTAAAATAAATAATGAACGCATTTTATTTTCCATAAAAGGTAAAAAAATTCTTGTCACTGGTGCTGCTGGTTCAATTGGTTCGGAGCTTGTGCGTCAACTAACCACATTCAAACCTTCTTTAATTATTCTTTGTGATATAGCAGAATCCCCTTTACATGAAATTCACATAGAATTGCTTGAATTTCAACCGTCTGTTTCCATCAAACCTTATATCGGCGACATCTGTGATAAAGTGAGAATGGAGCACTTATTTGAAATCTATGCGCCAGAAATTATTTTCCATGCGGCTGCCTACAAGCACGTTCCGTTGATGGAAGACAATCCTTCGGTAGCTGTCTCTAACAATGTGTTGGGTACAAAAATCATTGCAGAGTTGGCTGTTGCACATGATGTTGAAAAATTTGTCATGGTGTCAACCGACAAAGCTGTTAACCCAACCAATGTGATGGGTGCTTCAAAACGTATTGCTGAAATATTCACTCAAAGCTATTTTAAGCATATTTCTGAAGGCAAAGATGGACATGAAAAAGGAAACCATACCAAATTCATCACCACAAGATTCGGTAATGTTTTAGGTTCCAACGGTTCTGTAATTCCAAGATTCAAACAGCAAATTGAAAAAGGTGGTCCAATAACAGTTACTCATCCTGATATCACTCGTTATTTTATGACGATACCTGAGGCTTGTCAGTTAGTTATCGAAGCAGGTGTTATGGGCAATGGTGGTGAAATATTTATATTTGATATGGGCGAGCCGGTGAAGATTGTTGACCTCGCTCACAAAATGATAAAGCTTTCCGGAAAAGAACCTTCAATAGATATTGAGGTTGTTTTCACAGGACTTAGACCAGGTGAAAAACTTTATGAAGAATTGTTGAGCACCGCTGAAAATTGTATGCCAACCTACCACGATAAAATAATGATTGCCAAAGTGAGGGAATATAATTTCAGGCAAGTGGAAAAGAAAATTGAAACCTTAATCAAATGCGCTCAAAGTCATTATACCTACGAAACGGTAAGTTTAATGAAAGACCTAGTGCCTGAATTCATCAGCAATAATTCGAGTTTTGAATCACTTGACGTACCAGTGAAAAAATAAAACAATCGCTACTATTTCATTAATATCAAAAGGCTCCATTTACGGAGCCTTTATCATTTATGCTTGTCGGTAAAAAACTAATAAGCAATTACTTGTTCTTCCATCATTTCAGGCATTGCTCTGAATTCGTATTGCTGGTTGCGCAATTGTGGTTCGAAGCCTGCTGCTCGAATCGCTTCTTGGATACCATTTGCTGTGAAACGATACGGTGCGCCTGCAGCACTCACCACATTTTCCTCAATCATGATGGATCCAAAATCATTGGCACCTGCATGCAAACACATTTGTGCAACAGATTTACCAACAGTCAACCAACTTGCTTGAATATTTTTCACATTCGGCAACATGATTCTACTCATAGCTATCATTCGAATATATTCTTCTGCAGAGGTCAAATTTTTAGTTCCTCGAATGCGCTGTAATAAAGTGTCCACATCCTGAAAAGTCCACGGAATAAAAGCTATAAATCCTTTGGCGTCTTCTGGCTTCTTGGCTTGCACTTCACGAATTTTCACCAAATGCTCAAATCTTTCATAAACCGTTTCCACATGACCGAACATCATGGTTGCTGTGGTGGTCAAACCCACTTGGTGTGCCACGTGCATAATATCCAACCATTCCTGAGCACCACATTTTCCTTTCGATATCAAACGACGAACACGGTCATTCAAAATCTCAGCTCCTGGTCCCGGCATGCTATCCATTCCAGCTTCCTTCAAGGCTTCCAAAGCCTCACGATGACTAACGCCCGAAACCTTGCAAATATGCGCCACTTCTGGCGGACCTAAAGTGTGTAATTTCAAATTAGGAAACATCTCTTTCAACTGACGAAACAACGTGGTGTAATATTCCAATCCCAAATCAGGATGATGCCCGCCTTGCAACAACAATTGCTCGCCACCATATCGAAATGTTTCTTCAATTTTTTCTCTGTACGTTTCAAGATCTGTGATGTAAGCTTCAGGATGCCCTGGCACTCTGAAGAAATTACAGAACTTACAGTTTGCCACACAAACATTAGTGGTGTTCATGTTTCTATCGATAATCCATGTTACTTTCCCGTGCGGAACTTGTTTTTTACGCAACTCATTGGCCACAAACATCAGTTCTGTCAATGGTGCATGTTCAAATAAATAAATGCCTTCCTCTATGCTCAAAAAATCAAAGCGGAGGGCACGTTCATACAAAGAAGCTAAATTCATATATATCTTGCTTGGAAATCCAAAATTAACCCAATTCATTTGATCGAGGCATGGAAAAAAAATTGATAGCCGCATTGAAATTTTCAGCTGCCTAAAAATGAACTTTTTCCCAACTAAGTTTTATAATTTTAAACCATGAATCCTGTGGTACTTACGCTTTTTGGTGAAATGTATGAGCCTCAGCCTGCAAAGAAAAAAAAGCAGACTAAGCCCAAGAAGGATTCCTTGGAACAAGAAAAGCCTGAAAACATTGCTGAAAAACTTCATCTGCCTATAGATTGGAAAGCCGAAAAGCTCTATTATTCCATCGGAGAAGTAGCGGCTTTGTTCGAAGTCAACGTATCTAAAATTAGATATTGGACCATTGAATTCGGACTTAAAGTAAGAACAACTCAAAAAGGGGATCGACTATTTAATGAAGAAAATATAAAAGAATTAAGCAATATATATTCACTTGTCACACAAAGTGGCTACACGCTTTCCGGCGCCAAAGCTGCATTGAAAGCGCCCAAACAAAAAGCGAAACAAAACCAACAACTCCTAAAAAAATTGTCGCAGCTCAAGGAACAATTAATTCAATTGCGTGACAGTCTTCCAACATCATGAGACTATTATTTATTTTTCTGCTAACCATAACTTTTTCTTCTATGGCATTTGCTCAATCAGATTTTATTCGTTCAGTTGATGAAAAAACAGGCTTCACTGTTTTTCAAGGTCAATGTCAATTTTCAGATTTGCTGCAAGAAAAAAGTTTTGATTGGATGCAACGCAATAGCAAAGATTATCAACCAGATACCAATGCTTTAAAATATCTTAAAACACATCTTGGTGAATATGAGTTGACTTGTTTCATGGGCACATGGTGCGACGACAGTCATCTGCTCGTTCCGAAATTATATAAAGTGCTAGAAACCTTGTCGTTAAAGGATTTCAAGTATTTTCTTTTTGGTGTCAATCGAAATAAAGAAACTAAAAATGTGGAAAGTCAATTGTTTAAAGTGGATAGAATTCCTGTCTTTATTTTGTTTCATCATCATCTTGAGATTGGACGTATTACGGAGTCTGTCCACAAAAGCATTGAGCAAGACCTTGTTGACTTAATTTACAAACACCAACTAAGTTTAAAATAATATACTTCTTTAAATCCTTAATATATGCAAGCACCTATTTCCATTGCTGTTCATGGCGGCGCAGGAACCATTTTGGCTTCCAACATGACACCTGAACTGAAAATAGCTTACGAAAAAGCGTTGAAAGATGCGCTAGAAGCGGGACATAGCGTTTTGGCTGCTGGTGGAAAAAGTACGGATGCCGTTGCTGCAGCAGTTGTGGTGCTCGAAGATTTTCCACTTTTCAATGCTGGAAAAGGTTCTGTATTCAATCACTTAGGCAAACACGAAATGGATGCTGCAATTATGGATGGAAGCAACCTCATGGCAGGAGCATGCAGTGGCATAAAAAATGTAAAAAACCCTGTTTTGCTTGCACAGTCCATCATGCTGAAAAGCGCACACGTTCTGCTTTGTGGCGATGGTGCTGAAGCGTTTGCCAAAAGTCAAGAACTAGCTTTTGAAACCGATGACTATTTTTTTCAAGAAACAAGATACCAACAATGGCAAGCCGCAGCATTTGTAGGAAAAATTCAACTTGACCATAGCGATAAAAAATTTGGAACTGTTGGTGCAGTAGCGCTCGATCAACATGGCAATTTGGCGGCTGCTACAAGCACTGGCGGCATGACCAACAAAAAGTTTGGTAGAATGGGCGATAGTCCAATTATTGGTGCGGGCACTTATGCCAACAATGCTACATGCGCAGTTTCGTGCACAGGCGATGGCGAGTATTTTATTCGCACTGTTGTTGGACACGACATTTCTTGTTTGATGGAATACAAAGGCTTGAGTTTGGAAGAAGCCTGCCATGTTTTAGTACACCAAAAATTGGTGGAGATTGGTGGCGAAGGCGGCTTGATTGCTGTGGACAAAAACGGGCAAGTTGCGCTCCCGTTCAACAGCGCAGGTATGTATCGTGGCTATCGAATTAACCAAGAAGAAGCTGTCGTTAAAATATATAAAGATTAATTTATTTGGCTTTAGAATAGCCCCAATCTTTCAGCCAAACCAAGATTTTTTCTTTGTAATCACCTTGAATGATGACACAACCATCTTTAACGCTGCCACCTGTTCCACATTTGGTTTTGAGCTGTTTTCCTAAAGCTTCTAAATCATCATTTGCACCCACAAAACCTTCAATCAAAGTCACCACTTTCCCGGCTCTTTGTTTGGTGTCGAGTTTCACTCTGAGACTTTGCTTTTCTTTGGGAAGCGTTTGTTGGTCGGTGCTTTCCTCTTCAAAGTCATTATAAAAATCCTGATTGGTGCTGTAAACCAATCCATCAGGGCGTGTTTTTTTCTTGTTCATTTTCGAGTCAGGTTAAAGCATTCAATTTTATTCGTTCATCCATTCTCTACGCGCTTCAGCAAAGCTTGATGGTGTTTCAAACAAACGTACAAATTCGACCCTGGCTTTCAAAGGATGATCTGCAAGCGCTTTTTCCATTTGTTGATAAATCCAAACAACAATGTTCTCTGCTGTTGGGTTCATTTTAGGCAATGAAAAATTGATATATTGATGGTCTAAATGAGGTTCTATTTGATTTTTCCAAATCTGTTTTATTTCCGTAAAATCAATGGTGATACCTAAATGGTCGGTCATTCCGCTTACTCCAAAAATCACACGATAAGTATGTCCATGAAGATTACCACATTTGCCTTCATAAGCATGCAAATGATGAGCTGCATCAAAAGTAAATTCTTTGCTCACCAACACTCGATGATGATGATATTTCAATTCAGCTTCCGAAATATCTTTCCCCAACTCTTGTGTGCGCTTCTTCGGAAGTTGAAAACTATTTTGACTCATTCGTAATCGTTTTATTTTCGGCAATCGCAACTGCCTTATTTTTTTTCCACCCAAAATTGACCATGTACACGCCACTAAAAATGAGCAGTGAAGCGAAGCACTTTATTAAGGTGAGCGACTCTCCAAGAAACAAACTTGAAATTACGGCAGCAAATATGGGTTGTAAATAAATATATGCGCCCGCTGTTGATGGATTCAAATGTCGAAGTGCAAAGATATTCCACAAATAGGTAAAAAAGGTAACGCAAATCACGATGAAAGCAACTGCACTGAAATCTTTCGGCGTGAATAATCGCCATTCAATAGCTTGAAATTGATTCCAACCGAAAGGCAAAACAAACAAAAAACCAAAGAAAAATACCCAACGGATAACAATTATTGGTCGGTATTTATGCATTAATGGCTTAATCATAACAAGATAAACCGCATACGAAACGGCATTCATCAGCACCAAGAAATCACCTTGAGTGGAATTTCCCGATATGGTCAATTCTTTTCCTGCGCTCATCAACAACACAGCACCACTAACTCCTAAAAGCAAACCCAATGCTTTGTCCCAACGCCATTTTTCTTTGAATACAAATAACGAGATTACAGTTATGATTAGGGGCGTACTCATCATAATTAAAGAAGCATGTATAGGAAAAGTGAGATTCAAACCAGCAAAAAACAACATTTGATTGAGGGCGACACCAAACAAACCACCTGCTATTAAAATCTTCCAATCTTTTGGTTCAATTTTGGTTCGAAAACTTTTTCCCATGAAAAAAGTGCTCCAAAACAACAACATGACAACACTCACACGAATGAAAATAAATCCTAATGGTTCAATTAATCTTGGCATTACAGATTTAGCCACTGTAAATCCTGCACCATAAAAAAGATTGGCGCCTAATAAGGCTAAATGTGCTTTGAGTTTGTTGTTCACGGTGCACGAAGGTAAGAATTCAGTAAAAAAAGCTGGTGTTGAAATTTAATAGCTTAATTTTTATTATCCGTATTATTTAACATTTTGTCTATTATTAATTGAAACTGATTAAAATTATTATCATTTTCAACAATATAATTTAAGTTCTTTTTTAAATAATTTATATAATTTTCTGAAAGTTGAAGTTGGTTTTCAGCAACAATTTCAAAACTATCTTTTTGTTTCAAGAAGCTTCCCAAATATTCTTGCTCTGTTTGTCCAGGTGTTGGAATGAGTAATGCGCGCTGACCAACTGCCACCAAATCCATTACCGAAGAATAACCACTTCGGCAAATGACTAAACACGCGTTCTTCATCAAATCTCGAAGCTCGCTTGATGAAATCTCCTTATGTAAAATAAAATTTTCAGGACAAGTTTGGTTCTTATCAAATTCGCTTTTCCCTAATACAAAATGTACTTTTTGTTCTGTTTCCGCCAATTGTTGCCAAAGTAAATGTTGCAATCGTGTGCGCTGTGGTTCCATTCCGCTCAACAAAACCAAGATATATTCATTTTTGTTTGATACAATATTTTTCTGATATAAATGAGACAACCAACCCCAATAAACAGATTTTATTGGCATTTTATGGGGATGTGATAAACGTCCTGCTAAACTAAAATTAATATTTTCAACATCTATAATTCCAATTTCATCAAATCGGCGAAGCATTTTAAAATGAAATTTCAACAAAAAATAATCAGCCCAACTTCCCCAACCCGAAATAATTTGAAGCTGATGTGTGAGGAAAATTGATTTGACTTTACTTGAAAACAATCCATATCTATGATCTGAAATGACCAAATCAATCTGCTTTTCATCAATAATTTGTTGCAGCCAAAGATGTTCTTTCTTGATGGTTATAAAGATGTGTGGTATTTGAAGCATCAAGCGTGGTATAAACCAAAATCGACTTGCAGCGTATCGAATATTGTATCCTTCGAGGTCAACATATTCCACAAAGTCAATCGACTTTTTAAACCAATTTATTTGCTGCTTGTTACCTGCTAGAATGATTTGATGTCCTTGTTTTTTAAGGTATTGAATGATTGGTACGCAACGTGTTGTGTGTCCCATTCCCCAATCGAGTGGAGCAATTAATATGCGCTTTGGTTTTGGAGAATTCAATTATTCCTATATTTACAACGGTTGGAAAATCATCAAAAAATGATGGTTGTCGAACACAAAACAAATATACCCTTATTATGCAAGTGAATTCAATTAGGTTCGGTTTGGTTTGGTTGTTGCTCGCTGTTTTGGCATTGGGCAGTCTTTCAAGCTGTAGCCGCACCAAAGCTTGCGGTTGTGGCAGCGACCTCAATCGGGTTTACAAACAACCCAGACATTTCAGATAAATAAAGAATTACTATGTGGCGTAGAAAAAGAAAAGTTTGGTTTCATTATCAACCCTTTATTTTGGCAACCGATCCGCATATTGCCATTTTCCTACAAGCCTATTTGCGCCATGTTCGCATTGAAAAATTATATAGTTGGCAAATGGAAGTGATTGACTTGCAAAAAAATAAAATCATTTCCTCGCCATTGAAAGTGCATCAAGCCATGAAAGAAAAATCGAATGAACCTTTCGTTTTTGTTGTTGGAAAAAATTAAGCCTTGAACTATTGTGTTTTCAAGGCTTTTCTTTTAATCTTCAATTTTCACTTCTACTTCCGACCCTTCAAATTTTCGGGTGGAAATATTATAAATATCGCCGCTACTCATGATGTGAACAATCATATTCTCTACAGAAATCGGAGTTCCAAATTCAATATCTGCAATATTATTGTAATCAATATTTCTGCCATCAATTATCACTACACTTCCCGAACCTACAGCACGCAAATGGTCACCTTTGGTAACAATAATTCCTGTATCTTCTCCTAAACCAATTCCGATAGCACCAGGATTGGCTGCCACCGCTTGAGCCAATCTGTTGAAGCGTCCTCGCTTATCGAAATGAGAATCAATGATAACTTGATTCATCAAACCAATGCCCGTTGTGATTTTCACTTCACCTTTCAAATGAGCCATTGCCGCACTTCCTTCATAAATCATGGTGGCGCTCATGGCCATTGCACCTGCACTTGTTCCACCAATCACAAAATGCTCGTGGTAATATCGATGTTTCAAAATATCTAGAAACTCAGTGCCACCAAATATGGAAGACAATCGTAACTGATTGCCGCCAGAAATCATAATGCAATTGCATTTTTTCAACCTTTCAATATAATCAGCACGTCCTACATCTTCTCTATTACGAATGCGCAAATGACCTACATTGTGGCAGCCCAATTTGCTGAAAGCATCCACATAGTTTTCCGCCACTTCATCAGGAATAGAAGACGCTGTGGTGATGACCTCTACACTTGGCTCTTCGCCAGGTTGAATCAAACTTATAATTGTTTTTAAAATGCCTATTTCAAAAAAATTGAGTCTGTTTCTTTGAATAATCCCTTTTTCAAGGTCTGTGCCCTTGTCTTCCGCTCCACCAACCGAAACCAAAATGCCTTTAGGATACATGTGAAAATTTAAGTGTGAATAGTTTTAAATTGAAGGGCAAAGGTATCATTTTTCATGATTTTGACTTCTGAAGGGAAAATCCCTATCTTTTGCTAAAAATTGACCAAAATGAAAATATTGGATATTAAAGTGATGAACGGACCAAATTTTTGGTCTGCAAAAAGACATAAACTCATCGTCATGTTGCTCGATTTGGAAGAATTGGAGCAACAACCCACAAATAAAATTCCCGGTTTTCTAGAACGCTTGAAAGCATTGATTCCTTCAATGTACGCACATCGTTGTTCCGAAGGTGTTCCAGGTGGATTTTTCTCTCGTGTGGAACATGGCACTTGGATGGGTCACGTGATTGAACATATCGCATTGGAGCTTCAAACATTGGCTGGAATGGACACTGGTTTTGGAAGAACAAGAGAAGCCGATAAGCCTGGTGTATATCATGTTGTGTTTTCCTATCAAGAAGCTAAAGCAGGAATTTACACAGCAAAAGCAGCAGTGAAAATTGCCGAAGCTTTGATTGCAGGAACCGAATATGACCTCAAAGAAGATATTCAAAATCTAAGGGAAATTCGGGAAGATGAACGCCTCGGTCCAAGTACAGGTTCTATTGTTGATGAAGCCATCAAGCGTAAAATTCCATACATCCGACTGAACAGACATAGCCTTGTTCAATTGGGTTATGGCATCAACCAAAAAAGAATTCAAGCAACTATTGCAAGCACCACTAGCAGCATTGCCGTGGAATTGGCATGCGATAAAGAAGAAACTAAGAATTTGCTAGAAGCTTCTGAAATACCAGTTCCTAGAGGACGCATTGTATATAACGAAGAGGAATTGAAAGCAGCAATTGACCGAATTGGTTACCCTGTAGTAACTAAGCCTGTGGACGGAAATCATGGTAAAGGCGCTACTACCAATATTCGCAATTGGGAAGATGCACTTGTGGGTTTGCAAGCTGCAAAAAAATATGGTCGTGCTGTTATTTGTGAAAAATTTATTCTTGGAAGAGACTACCGCGCATTGGTGGTCAACTACAAATTTGTTGCTGCTGCATTGCGCACTCCTGCCGCTGTCATTGGCGATGGATTGCACACCATTCAAGAGTTGATCGACATTGTGAACAGTGACCCAAGAAGAGGTTATGGACATGAAAAAGTGTTGACTGCCATCAAAATTGACGACTTCACTTTAGATATGTTGAAGAAAAAAGGTTATGCTTTAGAAACCATTATTGAAGCAGGTGAAGAGCTTTGGTTGAAACCAACAGCCAACTTAAGCACAGGTGGAACAGCAACAGATGTTACCGACTATGTTCACCCTTCAAATATCTTTCTCTTTGAACGTATTGCACGCATTATTGGTCTTGACATATGTGGTATCGACATCATGGCATCCGATCTTTCCACTCCACTGCATGAAAATGGCGGTGCTGTGCTAGAAGTCAATGCTGCTCCGGGTTTCAGGATGCACCTCGATCCTACAGAAGGCTTGCCTAGAAACGTTGCAGAGCCTGTTATTGATATGCTATATCCTCCGGGAACTAGCGCAAGAATTCCAATCATTGCCGTTTCTGGAACCAATGGTAAAACAACAACTACAAGACTTATTGCACACATTGTGAAACAAATGGGACACAAAGTGGGCTACACCACCACGGACGGTGTATATATTCAAAACCAAATGATGATGCGTGGCGATTGCACAGGTCCTGTTTCTGCAGAGTTTGTGTTGCGCGACCCAACTGTTGATTTTGCTGTGCTCGAATGCGCTCGTGGCGGCATTCTTAGAGCTGGACTTGGTTTTCATAATTGCGATGTGGCTGTGGTTACCAATGTTGCAGCCGACCATCTTGGTTTGCAAACGATTGATACCATTGAAAAACTAGCAAAGGTAAAAGCTGTTGTTCCAAAAACAGTTTTGCCAAGTGGTTATGCCATTCTTAATGCCGATGACGATTTGGTGTTTGGCATGGCAGAAGAACTTAGTTGCAAAATAGCTTTGTTCTCTTTGGATGAAAATAATCCTCGTATCAAAGAACATTGTGCTAAAGGTGGTTTAGCCGCAGTGTATGAACATGGTTATGTCACTATCTTGAAAGGAACTTGGAAAATACGAATCGATAAAGTAACCGATATTCCGCTTACGTTTTCTGGTAAAGCTATTTTCAACATTGCCAATGTTTTGGGTGCCACTTTAGCCGCTTATGTTTCTGATTTCAAAACTGAAGATATTCGTCAAGCGCTCCAAACCTTTATTCCTTCGCCTGCCATGACTCCAGGTAGAATGAATATTTTCAGATTCAAGAATTTTACGGTGATGTTGGATTACGCCCACAACACACATGGCATTCAAGCCATTGGTAAATTTGTGGGTTCAATCGAAGCTCCGCTCAAAGTGGGCATAGTAGCAGGTGTGGGCGACAGACGTGATGAGGACATCATTTCTTTGGGTGAAGAATCTGCGCGCATCTTTGATGAAATTATTATTCGCCAAGACAAAAACTTGCGTGGAAGAACTGAAGAAGAAATTATTGCTTTAATCACAAAAGGAATTCATAACATTGATACCAACAAAAAGATTACTGTTTTCCGAAAAGAAAACGAGGCAATAGACCATGCGTTGCAAAATGCAGTTCAAAATTCTTTCATCACCATCATCAGCGATGTGGTGCCTGATGCGCTTGACCAAGTGAAGCGCTACAAAGATTTGGAAGACGGCGTTGTTGCTGATTAATTGATTCTGTTGTAAAAACATAAAGCGGCTGTTCGATTTGAAAACAGCCGCTTTTTTATTAAC
>CAZNVQ010000075.1:0-12490 GCA_964576425.1 uncultured Flavipsychrobacter sp.
CTTTTTCAAAAGATTTTTTAGCATTATCCCAAGCACCACCAGCATTGTTTTGGAACATTCCCATCAAAACACCACTGACAGTTGCACCAGCCAACATACCACCAAGTGCTTCTGGTCCCATTAAGAAACCAATGATTAATGGTGAACATAAAGCAATTGCACCAGGCAATACCATTTTAGCAATTGAAGCTTGTGTGGAAATGGCAACACATTTATCATATTCAGGTTTTCCTTTTCCTTCCATAATACCTGGAATTTCACGGAACTGACGTCTAACTTCTTCCACCATTGACATTGCTGCTTCACCAACAGCACGAATAGCTAATGATGAGAAAATGAATGGTATCATTCCACCGATAAACAAAGCAGCAAGCACTTCTGCATGATAAATATCAATACCATCGATACCAGCAACTCCGACATAAGCAGCAAACAAAGCTAATGCAGTTAATGCAGCAGAAGCAATAGCAAAACCTTTACCAGTAGCCGCTGTCGTGTTTCCAACTGCATCTAGCGTGTCTGTTTTTTCACGTACTTCTTTTGGCAATTCGCTCATTTCAGCAATACCTCCAGCATTATCTGCAATTGGACCAAAAGCATCAATAGCTAATTGCATAGCTGTTGTTGCCATCATACCTGCTGCAGCAATTGCCACACCATAAAGACCAGCAACATGATAAGAGCCATAAATACCACCAGCTAAAACAAGAATTGGTAAAAACGTACTTTCCATACCAACTGCCAATCCACCAATAACGTTTGTCGCATGACCAGTAGCAGATTGACGAACAATTGAAAGTACAGGACGTTTACCCATTGCTGTGTAATATTCTGTGATTATACTCATTAAAGTACCAACTACTAGTCCTACTAAAATAGCGTAGAACACATCCATTCTTGTGAAATCAAATCCACGAAGAGACATGCTTGCAGGAAGTATGTTTTCACAAAGGAAGTAAGCAACTATACCTGTTAAAACAATTGAGCCCCAATTACCTAAATTCAATGCACGTTGAACAGCAGATGTACTCACACCTGAATTTTCAGAAATGCGAACAAACCAAGTTCCAACTATAGATAATACAATTCCAATTCCCGCAATCAACATTGGTAATAAAATTGGTGCCATTCCTCCAAAACTATCTCCGCTTGAAGTAGTTTCACGACCTAGAACCATTGTAGCTAAAACTGTTGCCACATATGAACCAAACAAATCAGCTCCCATTCCAGCAACATCACCTACGTTATCACCCACGTTATCAGCTATCGTAGCTGGATTTCTTGGGTCGTCTTCAGGAATACCTGCTTCAACTTTACCTACTAAATCAGCACCAACGTCAGCAGCTTTGGTATAAATACCGCCGCCAACACGAGCAAACAATGCAATACTTTCTGCACCCAAAGAAAATCCAGTAAGTACTTCAATTGTTCTAGCCATTTCTAATGAATCAACCGCAGCATCAGGCGCAAAAATCATTTTCAAAATAATGAAGAGTCCACCTAGACCTAGTACTGCAAGACCTGCAACACCTAGACCCATTACTGCCCCACCTGAGAATGAAACCGCAAGTGCTTTGCTCAAACTTGTTCTAGCTGCATTGGCTGTACGGACATTTGCTTTTGTTGCAATGCGCATTCCAATGAATCCCGCTAGTGCACTGAAAACAGCACCAATCACAAAGGCAATTGCAATTGACCAATGAGATTCGCTATTGCTGTAGCCCATGAAGCCTAAAAGCAAACCAGCAATTACAACATAATAGGTGAGAATTTTATACTCAGCCTTCAAAAACGCCATTGCTCCCTCTGCAATATACTTTGCAATTTCTTGCATGCGTTCGTTTCCAGGGTCTTGCTTGGCAACCCAAGCGCCCTTAATCATCGTGTACAACAAAGCCAATAAACCAAAGGCTGGTACGAGGTAAAAAATAGAATTCATATATTTTTTATCTGTTAAAAGTGCGGCGAAACTACATGAAAAAGTTGATTTAACATATAGTTGAAACTTGTTTTAGAATTACTAATCTTATTTATATTAATTATTAAAAATATACAATCACGATTAAAAAAACTTCAAAACAAACAAAACACGATATCAAATATTATTACAATACACTCTTTGAACCTTTCGGTTTTGTAATTTCGTTCCAACTTTATTCATTTCAAATGAGATATTTTTATATAATTTTTTTAGTTTTAACGAGTTTTTCCTTGGTTCAAGGTCAAGATTTAAATCATTATCAAAGCAAAGACAATATTTACTATTGGAAAAATAGAAAGCCAGATGCTGCTTATTGGCAACAAGACATAGCTTATAAAATTAACGCAACAATTGATGAAAATACCCATATCATCTCAGCAGATGAAAATTTGACTTATGTCAATAACTCTCCTGATACGCTCCACTTTATATATTTTCATCTATATCAAAATGCTTTTGTAAAGGGATCCTATTTGGATCAGCTTCAAAAAGAATTGAAAACCAAAAATAATCTTGGAAAATACGAAGCTCAAGGTCTTGGAACAGTTGTGAGCAACATCAAAGTAAATGGAGAATCAACTGAGACAGAATTAGACAACACGATCTTAAAAGTGATGTTGAAAAAACCTCTTTATCCAAATCAACAAGTTGTTGTCTCTATGAATTTCAACACCTATTTTGATAATGGTTCCACAAGAAGAAGAATGAAAATGTATCCAGCTTGGGGTTTCATGCACTTTAACGGTGTGCAATGGTTCCCTAAAGTTTGTGTGTATGACCGCAAATTTGGATGGGATACTTATCAACATTTAAACAAAGAATTTTATGGAGACTTTGGAGTGTTTGATGTTACGCTGAATTTTGCTTCTAATTATATTGTTGAAGCTACGGGAAATTTACAAAACAGAAAAGAGGTTTTACCAGATGAACTACGTGAAAAATTGGATATTAAAAACTTTGTCAACAAACCAATGGATGAAGCACCATCAACCATTATTCCATATAAAAAAGAGGAAAGAAAATCTTGGCACTTTATTGCTGAAAATGTACATGACTTCGCTTTTACGGCCGACCCTTCTTACCGTATAAGCACTGCCTTCTGGAATGGAATTGAATGCGTAGGATTAGTTCAAGAACCTCATGCAGCAGGTTGGCAAAAAAGTGCTCAATATGTAGCTAAAATAATTGAAACCTTTTCTAGTGATATTGGTATGTATGCTTATCCTAAAATGGTGGCTGCAGATGCTGCAGATGGCATGGAATATCCGATGCTAACCCTTGATGGTGGCTCCGACCCAGGTTATCGAGGCTTGTTAGTTCATGAAATTGGACACAATTGGTTTTATGGTATGGTGGGTAGTAACGAAACTTACCGAGCGGCTATGGATGAGGGTTTCACGCAATTCCTAACTGCTTGGGGTCTTAAAAGAATTGAAGGTGAAAACTTGCCTGAAAATAAACCCAAAAACAAACTTAAAAATTGGGTGTATGAACCAACAAAAATCAAAGATGTGCGTGTTTACAATTCATATCTATACAATGCCATCAATAATGAAGAATTGCCGTTGATAACGCATTCTAATGATTTTCATGATGCATTGGCACACGAAGGTGGCTATGGCATGGTGTATTACAAAACGGCAACCATGCTTTACAATCTTCAATATGTGCTTGGCGATAGTTTGTTCTTAGCTTCTATGCAGCATTATTTCAATCAATGGAAAATTGCACATCCCTATTTTGAAGATTTCAGAAGTTCCATCATTCAGTTTTCACATGTGGACTTAAATTGGTTTTTTGATGAATGGTTGGAAACCACTAAAAAAACTGATTATGCAATCAAAAACGTAAAAAAAATCAATAGTACAGATAGTGCTCAAATTGAATTTGAAAGAATTGGACAACTTCAAATGCCATTAGATTTCACGGTTGAATTCAAGAATGGCAACAAACAATCTTTCCATATTCCAAACACTTGGTTTGCTAAAAAAACCGATGCCATTGTATTACCTAGATGGTACGGCTGGAGCAAGATTCAACCGAATTACAAAGCAATAATTGCTACACCAAGTGACATAAAAAAAGTAACAATTGATACTTCAAATCGATTGGCAGACATCAATCCATTGAATAATCGATTTAAGACTGGGCTTTTTCATTTCGCTCCTTCTATAAAACACAATTTGGATGTTGGCATTTCCCCAATTACCAACAGACATGTATATCGTTTTTGGCATCGACCTGATTTGTGGTGGAATCCAATTGATGGGGTAAAAATGGGCTGGCATATTGAAGGTGATTATATGCGCACCATGCATCAATTGAAAGCTACAATTTGGTGGAATAGTCATATCGCTCAGTATGATAAATACTTGAGTTATAAAAGCGAAGATTGGTATCAACGTTATGACCCTATAAATTTCAACATCAGTTATCAAAGTCCTTATAGTGTTCATAATACTAAACATGAATTACTTTTGACTGCGAAAAAATTGGATGGACTTGAATTCTATTCTATTGGACATCAGTATAAACCTCAAGGTAATATCACTTTAAAAATATTTTTTCAGTCTTTTTGGAGAAAGAATAGTTTACAACAAGACTACTTAATTTATCCGAATGAATGGAATAGTTTTCAACAAAGACCAAACAATTCTTTGAATATTTCATTGACAAAAACTTATCAACACCAAAATGGAAGTGGTTGGGGAAGTATTCAATTTAGAGCACCTATGCTAGCTGGGAATGATGAAAATAGTTTCAATTACAGCTATGTTGCTATGACTGGACAGAACTACACAAGATTTAAAAAATTGGATATCAAAACAAGAATTTATGCACGCTTAGGTATGGGCAATAATGTCCCAAGCGAGTCTGCTTTGTGGCTTGCTGGAGCCAATCCAGAAAGTTTGATGGATAATAAATTCACAAGAACGCAAGGATTTTTACCAACCGACTGGCAATATATGAGCGCTAACACTTTCAATCATTTTCAAATGGGCGGAGGCTTGAACCTGAGAGGTTATGCTGGCTATTTAATTGCTGATGAAAAAAATGGTGAGGTCTTAATTGGCTATAAAGGAAGAAGTGGTGCAAGTGCTTCTATTGAAGTTGATTTTGATGACTACATTTCACTGCATCCAAAATGGACCAGAAATTGGCTTCATGTTGACATGTATGGTTTTGCTGACGGCGGTTTCATTGAATTGAGTAAAATCAACAATCTTAATGAATATTACGCTACTACACCAACAACTAACTGGAGTAAATTCAGAATGGATGCAGGTTTGGGTATGGCTTTTACCATTAAGAAATGGGGTATCTTCGATAAAGCACAACCTTTGACTATTAGATTGGATTGTCCAATGTTTGTCAACCGACCTCCAAATGCCAATGCCCAATATACAGGATTCAACTATGTTATTGGCATCAACAGGAGCTTTTAACTCCTATTGATTAATAACCATATTTCTCTTTCCACAACTGCCGAAGATAAATTCTAAGTTTTTCTTCGGCAGTATTGTTTCCTGGTTGATAAAACGTTTTCCCAATGAGTGTTTCAGGCAAGAACTCTTGGTCAACAAAATTTCCTTCATAGTTGTGTGCGTACTGATAATCTTCACCGTAACCCAATTCTTTCATCAATTTAGTTGGAGCATTTCTGATGTGCATGGGCACTGATAAATCACCAAAAACTTTCACTGCTTGTAGCGCCTCCTCGATTGCCATGTAGGAAGCATTACTTTTAGGACTGCTAGCTAAATAAATAGCGCATTGCGATAATATTATTCTACTTTCTGGATAACCAATCATGCTGACTGCCTGAAAAGTATTTGTGGCAAGTAATAATGCATTGGGGTTCGCATTCCCAATATCTTCACTCGCTAAAATAACCATTCTTCTTGCAATAAATTTTGGATCTTCACCACCAGCAATCATTCTAGCCAAATAATACACAGCGGCATTGGGGTCGCTTCCACGAATAGATTTGATAAAAGCAGAAATTACATCATAGTGCATTTCACCATTTTTATCATAACCTACCATTTTTTGTTGTGCAACCCTAAGTACCAAAACATTATCAATTTCAACAGACGACTCCGTTTTTCCACCAACCGCTAATTCCAAAATATTTAATAAACGACGTGCATCACCGCCCGACAATTTCAACAAAGCATCCCATTCTTTTATTTCAATAGTTTTGGATTTTAAAACTTCATCATGCTCAATCGCTCTCATTACCAATTGTTGCAAATGCTCTTTGGACAAGGGTTGCAGGACATAAACCTGACATCTACTAAGTAATGCACCAATAACTTCAAAAGATGGATTTTCTGTTGTTGCGCCAATCAAGGTTATAGTACCTTTTTCAACAGCACCAAGCAAACTATCTTGTTGTGCTTTGTTGAATCGGTGAATCTCATCTATGAACAAAACTACTCTACCCGCTTTATTGGCTAAATCAATAACTTGACGGACTTCCTTAACGCCACTATCAATAGCACTCAAGGTAAAGAATGGAAGCTGCAATGAAGAAGCAATTATTTGTGCTAAAGTTGTTTTACCAACTCCAGGAGGTCCCCAAAACAACATAGAATGCGCTTTCTTTTGCTCCATCATTTGTGCTAAAACAGCCTGAGGATTCACCAAATGTTCCTGACCAATAAATTCAGTTAAAGACTTAGGTCTCATTCGCTCTGAAAGGGGTGCATTTATGTTTTTTAGCATATTGTATTGACTAATTTCGAAATCAATTTTTTACTTTCGCAATTATGGGTAGCAAATTAATGACTCTTGCATTTCTTTTTGTTTTTTTGAATCCAACGTTTGCACAATGGCGCAAAAAAAATAAATCTACAACTAACGTAGAAAGTAAATCTTTGAATTACCAAGAGATTGGAGCCCCTCTACCTGAAATAAAGTTTTATAGTAAAGAAGGGAAATACTTAACTCAAAAAGATTTGGAGAGTGAAGGCAATTTGTTAATCATGTTATTTAATCCCACATGCGACCATTGTGAGGATCAAACCATTCTTTTCAGAGATAATATTTTTCTTTTTAAAAAGACTAAAATTGTTTTAGTTGCTGGCTCCATGATGAAAGAACATTTGGAATACTTTTCAAATAATACCAAAATAAGCAGCTACCCTTCTATTCAGCTAAGTGTGGATAGTTGCAACTACATTGAAAAAGTTTTTCAATACAAAACACTACCACAACTAAATTTTTATGATAAAAACAGAAAGTTAACACGAATTTTTAGTGGCTCAACCCCACTAGATTCTTTGAAGCAATACATTGATTAAGAATTAATTCGCGCCACTTTTTGATTTCACATACTCTTTGATTTTTCGAACATAATCAAAATAACCTGATTGCATTCGCATCCAAAACAATCCAAAAATTGCTGCACTGATGCCAACTAAAGTATATGCAACGGTATTGTGTTCGCCTCCTTGTCCGATGTATAAAAAGAAACCTGCAGCACCAAGCATGAATAAACAGAAAATAACAATCAGCATTGGCCCGCCTCCATCAATTTTTCGCATCTTAAAACTCAACTTCACTTCGGTTTTATTCCCTGATGCATTCATATCTACATGCGTGATAGGCAAGGTTTTGATGGCAGTTTCTTGCTCGGCATGAGGAATGATTCGTAAAACATCACCCTTTTCAGATACTTCAAAATCCATGTTATGAATCTTCACATGACTGCCTATCAATGATTTTTTAATATCCTCAATTGACGTAGTAGTTTGATAATGATAACTTCTTTTGAATAACATAAGAGCAAATTTTAAGATTAAAAAGTTAATGAAAATTAATCATAAATATTCTTTTTGTCAAATATTTATTTGAATAAATTTAATCATACTTAGAATACCACCTTAAGACAGCAAAATTTCATGTCGAGGATAAACTAATTATGTTAAGGTTTTCCATTCTTTACTTAGAATTTCCATCTCCTATGCCTTTAAAGTAATCCTCAACCATAGCTTTGTAATAGGGTTTCAAAACTGGAGGAACAGTCTTGTAAAACTCTGTCATATTTTGATATTCTTTAAGCCTATTTTGCAATGCAGGTGGAATGGCTTTACTCATTTCCATTGCAGATTTTGAAGAGCGTTGGTCATCTTCTTCTTGTTCTCTCATTGCTTTTTCAGTTTGCAATAGTCTTGTTAGAATTTCTTTTTGGCGCATCAACAATTCACTGGTCAATCTACGATTCACTAAATCGGTTTCTGTCCTGTCCATTTTTTCTTGAATCTCTCTCAATTCTTTTGCAATGGCTGTGCCTGATTTGCTGTTCAACAAGTTTTGTAATTGTCTTCTAATGGCAGCTTGTTGTTGTGCCATTCTTGCAATCTGTTCCGAATTGCCTTCTCCCTCTCCAGTTTCATTGCCCGACTTTCCTTTTCCATCTCCTTGCTGTCCTTGTCCAGGTTTGTTTTTCATGGATTGCTGCATTTGTTGCATGCCATTACCCAAAGATTGTTGTTTGGTAATGATATCACTCAATTGCTGACCAGAACCTGGTTTTGGTTTCTTGCCTCCAGGGTTATTGCAGCTTCCTGATTTTTGATCCTGTGATTCGCTTTGCATTTGCATGAGGTTCGACAACATCTCGTTCAACATCAAAGCAAGATTGTTCGTTTTAGTCATCACATATTGCTGACGTGTAAGCGCTTCACTAACCTTTCTATCTTCCATAGCATTCAAAGAGGCTTGCATATTGCGTTCAAGCTCTGTTGTCTCTTTATTCACTTGTGCCGCTAGTTTGAATAATCTTTTACTTAAGACAAACAAACTATCCCGAATCATATAGGAATTTTGATGTAATCTTTTTTGTTCTTTGAGATGTTCTAAATATTGTGCGCTTGAAATTGGTGTTTGTTTTGTTTTTGTCATCAATTGTTCTTCATCGAACGATAAACGCATCAAATTGGTTAACAACTGTCGCACTGCTTTGATGTCAATATCAAGCTGTTCCATATCCATTCCCGAAGCTTTCTCTCTCATTTTAGCCGCCATTTGTTGCAGATTTTGAGCCGCTTTACTTTGTTTTTGAGCCGCTTTTGAATTTTGTTGCTGACTTAATTCCTCTTGACTTTCTTGCATGTTCTGTTGGGCATCTTTCGCTTCCTCTTGAACGTCAGACAGCTCTTGCTGTTGTTTCATGTCTTTGTTCAAATCTTGGATGCTTTTCATGTCCTCCTTCATGGCATTGTTCAGCTCATTTTGAATCTTTTTTTGCTCTTGCCCAAGCGCTTCATTGGATTGTTTTTGTTGCTCTGTTTGCTGTTTCAAATTGGTTTCTTTCTTCGCTAAATCTTCCATTTTATTCGCCATATCCTCCATGCGCATTTGCATTTCCATTTTCTTCATCAAGTCTTTCATGCGCTCCATGTCCATATTGAACAATTTGTTGTCTTGTTCTAATTGTTTCATGGTTTGGAAAGCATTCTCTTTGTTCATTTTAGCCATAAGTTCTTGGAGCTTCTTCATCTGCTCTTTCAACTCATTATTCAAGATATTTTCCAATTGTTTTTGAATATCTTGTTGCTTCTCTTTCAAGTTTTCACTTAGTTGTTTTTGCTGACTTTGTTTAATTTGTTCTTCAAATCTTTCTTTTATTTTTTCCAAATTTTGTTTGATGTCTTCTTGTTTTTGCATCAGGTCTTGCAACGTTTGTTGTTGTTCCCAATCTAGCTTTTCTGATTGTAATAACTTGCTTTGCAAATCTCGCATTTCAGACTGCAACTGCTTATTCTGCTGAGTGGTGTTGCTGATGCTTGAATTGATTTGTTTCGAATTTGCATTAAGCGCTGAATCTAATTGTGTGGCATTCAACATGGCGTAAGTCAAGGTCTGACTTCGAGTCGATTTGCTTCCGTTTATCGCATCATTATCCCAAGCTTCCACAAAGTAATTCACTTTTTGACCAGGTTGCAATGACAAACTTTCAATATCAAAATAATGTTCAAAATTGGACATCTTATTTCCTGAAATCTTTATTGGCAAAGACTTTGAACTCAATTTCTGATTCTTGTCCGTAAGTATTTCATATTGAAATAACAATTTACTAATTCCATAATCATCGCCCACACTTCCTGTCAGCACAATTTGTTTTCCAGTGATTGAATCTTTGAACTCTACCATTTGCACTACTGGGAATTGGTCTTCAATCACTTGGATTTTATATTGAAATGATTGAGCATTTTTTGTTTGATTGTTCCACAATTCAAGGCTGTAAGTCGTGTCTTTAACTACCTTAGTTTCAAACACAAGTTGATTGTCTTTCACAGTAATTGGCATCAAGGTTGACCCTAATCTTAATTGTGCCTTTTGAGTATAATCAACAGCTATTTGCCAAAAGACTTGTGTGCCAGCAGGCAAAGTCACATCACTTAAACTCTGTTGTGTTTCGTTAGGCCGTTGAATGTAACTCGGAAATTTATACATCACTTTTACGCCTTTCAAAATTGGCTTTTGAACCACTTTGAGCAGTTTGTTTTCTGAATAGAAACCTGCTGCTGAAAACCGAAATGAAACATCCTCAGTAACATTCTTGAATGTATATTGAAATTCATTTTTACCCAACGATTGCATTTCAATTTCATCATTACCTAATTGTACAGAAACATTGGCTGGCAGAGCGTTTCCCTCAGTCTTTAATTTAATGGTAAAATCTTCATTTCGCTCAACTTGAAGCTTTTCGTTGACTACAATAAACTGAAATGGTGCAGGCTTCACAAATGTTTTAGTAGGTTGAAATAATCTTTCTGATGCATCTAAAAATACACTCGGATAAAAAATGAAAATTCCGATAGTCAACACGACAAGTGGCAACAGATATTTAAGATATCTTCTATTGCTAGAAAAATCAATGGCTTTAGCAATGGGGAAAACTACAATTTGGCTCGACTTCTGTTCAATACTCGCTTCAATCAACTCCCTGCTTACATTGGGTTCCTGGCTTTTCTTCAACTGAAGGATGTTCAACAATTTATCGCTGATTTCAGGAAAATGTGCACCGATGATTGAGGCGGCTTGCTCGTGTGAAATGAGTTTTCCCAATTTCGACATTTTTGATAATGGCACTAATACCCAAATAATCAATGATGTCAATCCCAAAAGTATAAAGATGGAAACTATCGTGATTTTCACGAAAGCGGGTAGATAAAAAAAGTATTCTCCGAAGCTGACAAGCAACACAAATAGCAATAAGCAAGTCAGAAAAAACAGTGTGCCTCGGAACATTTTATTGGCATAATACCTTCTTATGAAAGCATCTAATTTTGCCAACAACCAATCATAATTAGTCATAATATAAATAAGGTCAATTAAGGTCTTTGCTTCATCAGCATGTAGTGCAATATAATTTTTTTTATGCAGCCAAAAAATCTAAGCTTTCAACAATCTATTTGCTTCGCTTGTGTTTCCAACGCCTATGACTCCACAACCAAGTTTCAGGATGCTGTCTAATGTCTTTTTCAAGTTGACGAACATAGGTTTCAGTAATGATGCCTTCTGACAAATCTTTAGGGTTTTCAATTAAGGTTGTTGCCTCCAATTCGTAATAACCACGCTTAATTTTTTTAATAAACACATAAACAATTGGGTAATTCATCTTACCACCAATTCTTTCCATTCCTAAAAAGAAGGGCGTGTCTTGATGTAAAAAATTGGTCCAATGTGCATTTGAAGGGCTTGGCGATTGGTCGGCAATGAAAGCCGTAGCGGTCACAGATTTCCGATTTTTCACCATTGCTTTGAAAGTGTCATTCATAGGAATCAGTTTAGTGCCAAACCGTGTGCGCATGTTTATCATCAATTGGTCGAATTTTGGATGCGACAATGGATGATAAATAACATGTAATTGTTGGGCACATGCCAAACTGAAACTATTGCCTCCCCACTCCCAATTGCCATGATGCCCCATTGCCAAAATGATGCTTTGTTGTTTGTCGTTGTATTGATTGAAAAGGGTTTGTGCATTTTCTGAAATGCGACAATGCAACAACATTTCTTTTGGAGATATAACCAATGTCTTAAAAGTTTCCAACATCATATCGCACAGATGTTGATAAAAAGCAATAGCAATTTTTTCTATCTCTTCTTTTGTCTTCTCCGGAAAAGAACGCTGTAAATTCTCAAAAACTACTTTTTTTCTATAGCCAATCAACCGATATAAAACAAAGAAAATTCCATATGAAATAATATACATTATTCGGAAAGGCAACAAAGCAATAAGGTAGATAATAGGTAGGGCTATATAATAGAGCAAAATTGGGAGCATTTCCTTAATTGATTCACTCAGCAAATTAAGTTAATTTTCATTGATGAACTCTAGGGGAGTTGTTTTTTTAGATTACGGTAACAAAAAGAGCCGCGCCAAAGCGCAGCTCTCTCGTATTATAGTTTTCAAAAGTATTTATTCTTTAGTAATCTTAATCGTCCCTGTTCTGCCTTCAGCATCTTTGTAACGGATTAAGTAAACACCACTCG
>CAZNVQ010000076.1:0-3675 GCA_964576425.1 uncultured Flavipsychrobacter sp.
TAAACCTATTGATCCAATTAAAGTAAAGCTTGCCTCATCATAACTAACATTATCAGGAATAAGAGCACATAAATTCTTTGGAACGCAAACCACTTCAGCATGATGTCCATTACTCACAACTCTGTCACCGATTTTAAAATCAACAACATCTGAACCAACTGCGATAACTTCACCAGCATTACAATATCCCAATGGCATCGGTTCATCTAACTTATTGAAAACTGCTTCTAGTGTAGGTCTTAAACCATCTGACTTAATTTTATCAATAACTTGTTTCACCTTCTCAGGTTGTTGCCTTGCTTTGCTGATTAAGTTACCTTTACTAAAATCAACTAACATTTTTTCTGTTCCTAAACTCACTAAAGAACGATGAGTTCTAATAAGTACATGCCCTCTTCTAACTATTGGAATTGGTACTTCTTCAAGAGAAGTTATACCCGTTTTAAGATTTTGAACAATTTGCTTCATGCAAAGTAATGTTTCAAAAATTTTAGTAATAAAATTGTCTTAACCAACTTTCAATTGAAACTAAAGAAAATATACTGAAAGATGCATCAATATTGCCTTTAGCATTTTTAATTAAAATTTGCTCCACTGCTGCCTTATTGAAAAAATCAAGATACAGCACTTCTGAATCTAATAACCGTTCTTCAATAAAATTAGCTTTATCCTGTTTTACCCACTGACGAACTGGCGCACCAAATCCTGTTTTCTTTCTATAAATAATATCAGTTGGAAGATACTTTTCAGCCACTTTTTTCAATATATACTTAGTCTCTTTTCCTTTCATTTTCATGCTAGTTGGAAGTTGAAAAGACAAATCAACTAAAGGTAAATCTAAAAATGGAACTCTAACTTCAATACTATTAGCCATGCTCATTTTATCTGTATAATTTAAGTTATGGTCTGGCAAAAAACCTTTCATTTCCAAATACAAGATTTTGTTCAGCATTGAGGTATCTGAAGGCAATGCCATCAACACTTGGTCGTAATAATTTTCACCATCAGAAAATTTAAAATCTTTTTTCAATAACCCTTGAATTTGACTCAACGAAATCCAAGAAAAATAATCAACCATTCTTTCATGCTGTGATTTTCCAATTGATTCCATAATTCTTTTGGCGCGCCTTAACAAAGGATGATTAATTGACACTTGTTTAAATGTTTTTTGCGCAATAAGTTTCACCGATTCAGGTAATGAAGCAAAATACTTTTCAAAATTCAAAGCTTGATGTCTTCTATAGCCTGAAAAAATATCATCGCCACCTACACCACCTAAAAGCACTTTAAGGCTCAATTGATTTGCTGCTTTACAAATGTTATAAACATGAAAATTTGCTGGATCAAATTGTGGCTCATCTAAATGCCAAATAATTTTATCATAAATTGTTTCTAATCCTTCATTAGAAGGTATTTCGTGCAATTCAACATTAAATATTTTGGCAACCTTTCTTGCAAATAAAATATCGTCTTCAAATCCTTCTTTTGACATGCTAGTTTGCGTGTCTATTGTGAAACAGCTTTTCACCGTTCCGCCAGTAATTTTCTGAGCTATTGCTAAAATTAAACTTGAATCCAATCCGCCTGAAACAAAAAAACCTAACGGCACATCGCTTAATAATTGTCGTTCAACAGCATCATATAAAGCAGCATCAACTTGTTGAATTAGCTCAGCTTCATTCCAATCGTACTTTACTTCTTTAGTGAAATCAATTGAATAATATCTGTTTACTTTGGCTTGAAACGTGTTGATGTCTACTTCAATATATGTTCCTGGATCTTGCTTTCTAACATGTTGAAATGGCGTGTTGTTGCCAGGGGCATACATGAATTGAATGTAATCTAAAAAAGATTCTTGTCTAATCGATTTATCAAAAAATGAAAATTGGAGAAAGAATTTAATTTCTGATGCAAATAAAAAACAATCATCCTTTTGATAGATATACAAGGGCTTAACACCAATTGGATCTCGAACAATAAAAGCTTTTTGGTTTTTTTTGTCTAACAAGCAAAAAGAAAAAATACCATTCAACTTTGGAAATAAATCAACACCATAATACATAAATCCTTTTAAAATAGTTTCGGTATCGCTTGTTGTTTGAAAGGAAAATCCTTTTGAAATAAGAAATTTTCCAATGTCTAGGTGATCATAAATTTCACCATTAAAAATCAAAACCAAATTCCCATCATCAGATATCATTGGTTGGTTTGCCCTTTCTGACAAATCTAAAATTGACAATCGAGTGTGACCAAGCCACACTTTGTCTGTTGAATAGTAGCCACAATGGTCTGGACCACGATGATGCATTACCGCTAACGGCTTTTGATCATACGAAATACCATTTTTAATAATGCCCGCTATTCCACACATCGTGAGAATATTAAATATAATGATTGAATCAACAATGTAAAGATTATTTTTTGGTTGTGTAACATCTATTTAAAAGTTGCAGCTCACCTGATTGTTTTCTCTTTAAAAATAATTCTTTTAGTTTAGGATAAAATTTTGCTATCCATGAAGCTTTTCCCACTCTTTATAATCATCATATTCTTAAGCCTAGATTCTAAAAGCCAAAATACTTATTTGCCTTTAAACGCTGATGCCTATGATATGAAAAACCGAATGGAAACCTTAAAAGGACAATTTGACTTGATGAGTTTCACAGGAAATAGAGTCTTATCAAGGCAAGATTGGGTTAACTTTCTTGAAAATAAAATTTTCAAAACTGATGATCCAATTCTTGATCAAATTGACCTAAAAAATGCGTACCAAGAATTGAATATAAATGAAGAATGGGCATCAGATAAATTGGAAAGAATAAGCTCAAAACAGCCTATTTTATACCATATTTATCATCAACCTTCTGATTTTTTAAGAATAAAAAATCAACGTTTTTTCCTAAATATCAATCCTGTATTGAGCTCCAATTTAATTAAAGAATCTGGTTTAAAATCAACATTTTCCAGTAGTCGCGGATTTGAAGTAAGAGGGCAAATAACAAACAAAATTGGTTTTTATAGCTATTTCACTGACAATCAAGAAGTGCCTGTATCATTCGTTAAGAACTGGATAAATCAACATGCAGCAGTACCTGGTGCCGACTATTACAAAGATGATAATCCAAATCATTATGATTACATGTTGGCTAAAGGTTATATTGATTTTGCTGCCATTAAAAACCTTGTCCAACTTACGTTTGGCTATGATAAGCAATTTTTTGGAGAGGGAATTAGAAGCTTGATGTTGAGCGATTTTTCTGCCAATGCTACTTTCTTTAAAATCAATACTCATGTTGGAAAATTGAATTACCAAAATCTCTTTTTAGAGCTTGTTCCACAATATACTCGCTCGATTGATTATCAATATCCACATAAATATGCTGCAATTCATCATCTTAGTATGAACCTTTCACCAAAGATTCGATTAGGACTTTTTGAAAGTGTTATTTTCAGCAGAAAAAATCATTTTGAATTCAGCTATCTCATACCTGTTATTTTTTATAGAGCTGCACAAAGACAATTGGGCGATCCTGACAATGCCAATGTAGGCTTGGATTTCAAATCGATTATTGGTAATAACATTCAAGTTTACAGCCAGTTGCTGTTAGATGATTTCACTGCAAAAGAAATTTTTTCAAACAAAGGATATTGGGCAAATAAATGGGCGTTTCAAGC
>CAZNVQ010000076.1:3775-12424 GCA_964576425.1 uncultured Flavipsychrobacter sp.
GATATTTTTAAAAATTATTTCACTGCAACTAGCACTACAAATAATCCTGACGATTGGCGTTTTAATCATAGTTTATTGAGTGGCGTGAAAGTTTCAGGAACTTCCTTTGATGCTTTAATAACTTATCAGCCCAAATCAAATTTATTTCTAGATTTTAGTTGGACTAAAAGAATGCTATCAACGCAACTTGATGCTGTTGCTGTTGAATCCACCAATTATTTCAATTTTGGATTAAGGTTGAATATCAGTCGAAGAGATTATTTATTCTACTAACGTTTCGACAAGTTCTTGAATTTTATTTGGTAAAAGAATTTTTGAAAATTGTTGATTGACATCAAATCTTCTATTATTGATTACTTTTTCCACGATGTCATCAATATCAAGAGGGTTGAATTGTGCAAGTGGTGCAACAACTTCTTTTGCATAAGGCAAATCAGAAACCAATATTTCACAACCTGCGCCAACACCTTCAAGTAAGCCTATTCCCATAGTTTCAGCAAGTGATGGGAAAATCAGATAAGCACTCTGTTCAAATAAATTATTCAACTTGTTTTGACTCAAAAAACGATGGTTGATAATATTAACTTTTTGGGCTTGATAAGTTGCAACCAAATCAACAATTGTTGGTTCAGAAATGGTAATATGCAATGTTAATTCTGGATATAATTGATTTATTTTTTGCCAAGCATCAAACAATAATCTGTGGTTTTTATAAGGATATGCATCACTAATGTATATGTATTGATTGATATCTTTTTTTGTTCGGTCAACTACATACTCAGGCAAAATATAAAATGGTAAAACTAAACATTGATTACTTGGATAATTCAATTTTTGTGAAAAAGTAGAAGAGACAAATTTTGTTTGAAATAAGTAATAATCTGCATTACCTAAAAAAAGTTTGATAAAAGTTGATTTAACGCTCCATAGCCAATTTGTATAAATTGATTGCAAAGGCGTATCAAAAATAATCACATTATGGTAGTAACAATAAACTTCAGCTTTTAGCCGAATAGTTGGTGCCATATTAGCAAAACAAAAAACCTTGTTGAAAATATGTCCTTTACTTTTGTAAAATAAATGTCGCTTCCAAACAGAGGCTTTTAATATAGTTTTTCGTGTTTTTGGTATATGTTCAAAATATTGTTCACTTCTTTTATCAACTAAGTAATAGACTTCGTCAGTTTTTTCTTCAAGGTGTCTCACCAAGTATTGTAGCAAAACTTTTCCACCCAAACTGTTTAAAAAAATAGAATCAATTAGTAACATCTCTTTTCGTAAGATTTAGTCTGAGTAAGTGTTTGGTGAAATTATCTTTTGCTTTTCATTTATTTTAAAAACAAAATAATACATCAAAACAAACAATGGAAAACCATAAGCAACATAATTGCCTTGTCGAAGTAAAAAAACAAAAATGATAACCAATAAGGCATTGCTTATCACCCAATTATATTCGTCATTTGAATGTTTTTTACTTACATGAAATTTGATTAAAAAATAGGCAGCCAAAAGCAATCCTAATATTCCTGTTTCTGAAACTAATCTTATGAACATTGAACTTGCATCTTCACGATTCAACTTTGCCCACCAAATGGTATCAATATTGAATCTGTTGAATTGGTCGAAAGCCCTAGCATGCGATCCTAAGCCTGTACCAAAAAGTGGATGCAGGCTTACATTTTTTTGCGCCACTTGTATGTTATTAAACAACGACATAGTGGAGCCGTTTTTCAACTGCTTTTCACTCTTAAGATTTTGAAAAACAAACACACCTAACGAATCATCAACGCGCATTTTAAATCTTGGTACAAACTGATACAACAAAAAAATGCTCAGTATTCCAAAACCAAATGAAGTCAATAATATGCCAAGCTTTCTGTAATTAATACCAATTAAAATTAGACATAGCATTGCTCCCAAATACGCTGTGGCAGAGGAACACAGCAAAACAGTTAATATTATGATCACCGAAAATAGAGGTGAAATAAAATTATATTTTCTGGTAATTAATTGATACTGTGCTACAAACACGGCTGGACACAAAACTATACCAAGTCCAGATGGTTCGCCTAAAAAAGCAGAAGGTAAAAATCCATCTCCATCTTTTGGAGCATTGTAGCGTAGACCTAAATAACTTAAATCATAAATTGGCTTTATGCCAAAATAGAATGCAACTTTTTGAATAAAAAAAGCAATACAAATAATACTTACACCTTTCAAATAAAGCTGAAAAATGGCATGAACATCAAAATCAAATTCACGAAGTGCGTAATAGAAATACAACAAACAAAAGCTGATTATGAAAATAATTTTCAATAACAAAGTCCATGTATTGTTATTGGTGAAAACAAAATAAGAACCAACTGTAAAATTTACAGCTAAAAAATATATAATAAATTTAGGGAAGATTTTATGTCTGTAAGCTAAAATAGGGAAGGTTATTAGCATCAAAACATAGTGAAAAAATAATTGTGGCGATGCACTGATGCCCGTATCAAACGTGGTAAAAATGGTGAAAAATAAAGTGAAAAAAAGTAGCAATCGCAGCATAAGCCGAAGTAGTCCAACGAAAATACAAAACGAGTAGCAACCTGCAATTTTGTTGATGCTGATTGTATTAACTAATTTACCAGCACAATAAATTTAATTTGGCTTCTCATAACATTATTGATTATTTCATTTCTTCTCCTTGGTCTGGATTGGTTTCCATCATCATGGCTATAAGCCTTACTTGTTTATTTGATTTTATAGGAAGACGAATCTGGAAATCTGAAGAAGTTTTTGCTCGAGCACTTTATTTTTTCGCTGGTCAATTAGTGTTCACATGGGTTATTTTATTGATTTCTTGTTTAGGGTTTGCGCATCAATTGATTTTTCAAATCATCAACAGTAGTATAGTTCTTTGGTTTTTCAGTTTCTACTTATCACAATATAGAATCCGAAATTCTATTGAAAAGCTTTTTCAGTTTTATCATTATCAAGTTTCAAATACCTATAAAAAATTATGTTTTTGGTTATTCATCACAGCCCTAATTGCTTGGAGCATTATTTCAATATCGCCGCCAACTGATGCGGATTCCCTTGATTATCATTTAGGTGTTCCACTAAATATATTAAATAATCACAGCATAATATTTGACTCTGGTCATCTTCATTTTCGGATGTTTGGTTTTAGTGAAATGCTCAATGTTTTTGGACTAGCAAATGGTTGCCCACAATGGTCAGCAGCTATACAATGGATTGGCTTTTTATGGCTGCTGCGCTTGATTTCAGAATCGCACAATGGATTCAATAAAATAACAATTTGTTTGATCTTTCTTGGTTTACCTGTTTTATTGAGCCTTTTACCTAGCCAAAAAAATTTGATGAATGGCATCGCCTGCACCAGTATCTGTTTTTTAAGCCTAGTTATTTATTCTAATAAATTAAATAAAAGCCTGTTAACTGTTTGGATTTTAGCCTCAAGCTTCGCTCTAGGACTCAAGTATTCATTTTTAATATCCGGTTGTTTATTGTTTATATTATTAATGTATAAAAATAGAACTTCGCTAAGGTTCATCCATTTTGTCCTTTTGTTGATCTCACTTTGTCCATTAATCATTGTAAAATATGTAAGGTTTAATGATCCGATTTCACCATTGTTATCGTTTTTAAGTCCGCATCCTAATGAACTGGCAATTCGTTTTACATACTTTTTAAAACATTATGCTGATTCAGGTTTTAGCTTTCCGATTTGTCTTTTTCTACCGCAATCTTTTGGTAGTCTTTCCACTATATTAGGATTAAATCTAGTCGGATTTTTACTCATTTATTTTCTATTTAAAAACTATAAAGCCGAATCAATTATTATTATTTCTCTATGTTTTTTAATCATTTTGGGTGGACAAAAAACAAGTAGATTTTTTTTAGAACCTCTATTTTGGTTGCTTCCATTGGCTTTTGTTGAGCTAAAAAATCATCCTAAAAAAAGAATAATATTCAACTATTTTTCATTTCAGTTTTACTTAATGTTGCCATTGGTTTTAGTTGCCTCTGTCGATTTAGGTTGGGGATTAAGCAGCAACGCAGCAAGAGAAAACTTAATGCAAAAGAGTTCTTCATATTACGAAGAGTCGAAATGGGTTAATGAGTTTTTACCAAAATCGGCTCACATTGCTACCGACATTCGTTCTCGTTCCTTTTTGAAAATAGAAAGTCTTCCTTTTGAATATATATTCTTTTATCAAGCTAAAGATTCAACAAAAATGAGTCAATTATTGAAAGAAAAATATAAAACTGATTTTCTGGTTTTGAGTGACGAAGTCAACAATTTAGATTTCAAAAAACAGTTTGCTGGAAAGCTAATTGCTGGTCCTAAAAAGTTTAAAACAGCAACCCGAAACCCATTCAATAAAAAAGAATATCAAGTAAGCGTCTATGCTTTAAAAAAGAATTAGAACATGACTATTGTTCCTTTTTAGCCCATTGAAAAAAAATGTTATAGTTTATTTTTGGATTAAAACAAATTAAAAATAGTGGCTTTATTCTTTGAAATTGACCTCTTCGAATCCGATTAAAAAAAAGTACAATTAAACATAGATATAGTGTAATTAAAGTATATGGAGCGAACCATTTAGCCCATAACAACCTGCTTCGCAATCCAAAATAATCAGCTAACGGAGAAGTTCGAGCAACTGTTCCGCTGCCTCTATGCCATACCCAACTTCTTGTGGCTATGGCTGAAATCCAGCCTTTTTCTCGTCCACGAAATTGCCAATCCAACTCTTCATAATATAGAAAATACAATTCATTCATTAGCCCAACTTCATCCAAAAACAATTTTGTTACCATTAAAGAAGCCCCAATTGGATAACTATTTTTATCTAAAAAATGAGTACCCAAGTGCATTGAGTCGATGTGAGTTCCTTTCCCAATAACAGTTAGTTGACCAGTCCACTTATTATATTTTCCTGCAATAGATTGTATTTTTTGGGGTTCATCCATTTCTAAAAGAGTTGTACCCCAAAGACCAATTTTGGGTGAACTCATAGCTGTTTTTATTAATTCAAACAAAGCATTTGGATGAACCTTTGTATCGTTATTCAGTATCCAATAATAGTTAGAATTAAATTTTTCCCGAGCATATTTCAACCCAATATTGTTACCGGCGGCGTAACCTTTATTCGTTTTAGCTTTTAATAGTGAAAATGATTTTAACCCATTTTCAGCATTCGTCATTTGACAATACGCCTCTTCTCGATTAATATCATAAATAACTTTATTATCTTTATTTAAAATTGATTTACAATAATTATAGAGTTTTTGATAAGATTCATTAGTAGAATTATTGTCTATTATTATTATATTGTATGACGCATCTTTAAGTTCAAATAAAGAAGCTACACAATTGATTGTATCCTGCCAATGTTGATAATTTAGCACAATAATAGAGGCTTCTCCACTTGACGATATTTGCTGAGTTTTCATCAACTATTATCATGTTTAGTTTTAACAATTTTCCATTTCAAAAGATAAATCCCATATAACATTCTTACTATCTGATAAATTCCAAATAATTTAAATTTTAGGGATGGATACCAAGAAATATTAGATATTACAGAATGCAATATGGAAATTACAATTTTAATTTGTTTTTGCGGTTGAACAAAATGATTGTTCGCATGATGTCGATATTGTGCTGCTATTTGGGGATAAAAAACAAGTAAATTTTTTGAAACAGCACGTTGATAAAAAAACCAATCTTCTGCATTTCCATTCGTGGGATAAAGACCAATAATTTTAAATATATCTTTATGCATAAGCACAGATGGTCCGGCAATTGAAAAATGGGTAATGATTTCCTTTTGTAATTTTTTTAGAGTCTGATAAGCGCTAATTGGTCGTTTGAAAAAATCTTGAATGGAACTATTGTATATGATTTTCTCATTTTCATCAATTACTTCACAATCGCTCAAACAAACCAAATAATTTGGATTTTGCTCCAACAATTGAACTCTATTATTAATGTTATTATTTTTTAATTTATCATCAGAAGCTAATGGCAAAAGGTATTTTCCGCTCGCCATTTCAACCAATTCATTTAAGGTATTGCACAACCCACGATTAGGTCTTTGAATAAATTTTACTCGAATTACATTACAATTTTTTTGAATCCAATCAGTAATAATTTGTGAGCTTTCATCCTTTGAACCATCATCAATAATCACAATTTCTTTGTTGGGATAACTATCTTCCAACACACTATTCAACGTTTTTTCAACATACAACGCATGCTGAAAACAAGGAATAAGAATAGACACTAAAGGCTCTTTTTCAAACGTCATTGGATTGGATAGTTGATACTAATTGCATTAAATTTCATGCTTTCTATGTCGGAAAAAATACAAAACCCAACCACACATGAACATAAAATACATTATATAATTTACCATGTAAGCAAAGCTGGTACCGTTGATTCCATAATTTTTCATAAAGTAATGATTGAGCAAAACTAAGCTCAAACTGAAGAATATTTCACTGAAAATGAATATTCGAAATTGGGTTTTAGTAATCATTAAAAATGCAATAACCCAACTAGACATTTTAAAAAAATCACCTATTAATTGATAGCTAAATAATTGTTCCATTGGTTGAAAAACAGGAGAAAACAACAGTTTGATTATAATATGTTTAGTGAAAAATATTGCACCCAAACCCAAAGCGAGTATAGGAATAATATATTTATAAGCCATACGAAGCTCGGCTTTCATTTCACCAGCTTCTCGAATTTCTGACAATCTTGGTAGATAGTAAGCACTAAAAGCAGTGGTGATAATCAGCAAATAAACACCTGAAAGCCGATTTAAAGCATCCCACCAACCAGCAGCATCTAATGAAATAAATTTCACTATATCTGTTCGTATTATCATCTGAGCTATTGGTAATGTGGCTGCTGAAGTGAACGCCATTAAGGAAAATAAAAAATATTTTCGGGCTAAAGTTGAATCAAAAGTACCAAAAATGTTTTTCCAATGCACCCAATTTTTAGATGAAACCAAACCGATTGTGAACAAGCAACTAATACTTTGATAAGTCACAGCGCCAACTAAAACTCCCTTTAGTTTCCAAAAATAAATCAGCAACAAACTGAACAACAATCCAATTAAACTATTCACAATGTTAGTGATTGTAAATAATCGAAAGGCTTGGAAACCATTCATCACTGCGGTCAAAAAAGTGTTGGTCGAATAAAAAAACAAGGATAAACCTAAGAGCACAAAAACATATTGAAACTCTTGTGATAAGAAAACTTTCTGTGACCAAAAGGAAGCACCAATAATCAAAACTAAGGAACTAAGTAAAGTGAAAAACAATATTATTTGAGCTGCAGTTCTGATATAATCATTAATGTTATCCTCATCTTTTTGTTGTGAAATCAGTTTAGTGACGCCACTTAAAATACCGCCTGAGGACAAAGTAAAAACAACAGTGTTGAAGTTGTTGAGTTGTCCGAGCATCACCATTCCTTTCGTTCCCACGAGAACTGCTAAAACTTTCACACTAATGAATGCGGTTAAAATTTTGATGATTGTGGATAGCGCGGTAAAAGAGAAAACTTTTACAAGTTGTGATGGGAATTTTTTTATAGAAAAAAAAGAAGACAATTAATATTCATTTAGGGCTGAAACAACAATTTTCGCTTGCTCAAGGTTCATCACTTGACTAATGGGCAAACTTAACTCTTCTCGATGTATTTTTTCTGTGATAGGTAATAGCATCATTCGCCATTCTGAAAAAGCAAGTTGATGATGAGGTGGAATTGGATAATGAATCAGTGTTTGAATTTGCTTTTCATTCAAGTATTCTTGCAATGCTTTTCTGTTTTCAACTAAAATTGGAAAAATATGCCAAACATGTTCATGTGGTTCGTTTGGCAACATTGGCAATTTGATTTTTGAATTCTTGATATTTTTAAGATAAAAGTTCGCAATTACTCTGCGGTGATGGTTATCAGTATCTAAATATCGTAATTTTTCAAGAAGAATGGCAGCTTGAATTTCATCTAATCTGCTATTGATGCCTTTGTATTGATTGACATATTTTTGTTCTGAGCCATAGTTGGCTAAAGTACGAATCACTTTTGCTAAATGAGCATCGTTGGTTGTCACAGCACCACCGTCGCCCAGTGCGCCAAGATTTTTTCCTGGATAAAAACTAAAACCTGCAGCATCGCCTAAATTTCCTGTTTTAATTCCTTGCCAAGATGCTCCAATGGCTTGTGCGTTATCTTCTATGATTTTGAAATTATTTCGAATTGCTAACTGCTTCAAATCTGCTGAAAAAACAACTCTTCCATAAAGATGTACTATCAAAATGGCTTTTGTTTTTGATGAAATTTTTGATTCAATTTTAGTTAAGTCAAGGTTCAAAGTTTCTTCATCAGGTTCAACTAAAATGGGTACTAAATTATTTTCAGTTATGGCTAAAATGCTTGCTATATAAGTGTTTGCGGGCACAATGATTTCATCACCTTCTTGCATAAAACCCATTTCAAGATATGCTCTGAAAATCAAATTCAATGCATCCAAACCATTACCTACGCCAATCGTGTTGCTACAACCAATGTATTGATTAAAAGCTTGTTCAAATAATCTGTTTTGTTGACCATGA
>CAZNVQ010000077.1:0-850 GCA_964576425.1 uncultured Flavipsychrobacter sp.
TCATAGTGATAGGGTTTATAGGGGCTGGCCTGTTCTCAGGCTGGCTTTTTTATTTTATCTTTCCAATCTTTTTATTGCACTATGCAACAACGATTTTCAATAATTATTTTTATTTCCTGCTACTTGCTGACAAGTCAGCTTTTTGCACAACCATTAGCCGCTTTTGTTGATATGCAAAACCAAGTCATGGTTTGGGATAAGGGAATGATAAGAAAAGTTGATTATCTGCCTCCTGTTTTGATGAAAACCGGCAGAACTGCAATCCCTTATCTAGATAACTCTAGGTCATTTAAAATTTATTATGGTGGGGGAGTTAGAACTTTGAATATTGGATTTACTAACGAATTTTATGCAACTGATAATTTAGTTGGATTTTTAAACGCTAAATCACTAAATGTTTTTGAACGAGGAACTGTTAAAAACCTATCTGGGCTTTGCTTACAATATTTTATTGGAGATTCAATAATTTTATTTCAAGATGGCGTTCGAAATGAATTCAAAGCCTATTATGACGGCACCATTTATCCTATTGAAAATTTTCTTGCTGGACAAGGTTTAGAGGCTATCAAAGTATCAGACAACATTGCAGCATATGATAATTACGCCAACCAATTTAAAATCTTTTATCGTGGTGAAATTTTTCCTCAAGAAGATTTTGTTGTAACCAATTTTGATGTTGGTAGAAATACTGTTGCTTATGTGGATATCAACAGGGAATTTAAAATTTTTCACAAAGGAAAAACAGTGATTGCTGAGGATTTTCCACCAGAGTCATACATGGTTGGTGATGATATTGTAGCCTATGTTTCCAACGATGGATATTTCAAAATATTTTATGATGATAGTATTC
>CAZNVQ010000077.1:860-12396 GCA_964576425.1 uncultured Flavipsychrobacter sp.
TGTTCTTTTTCTTGGAGTTTCTGTTCCTGTTCTTTTAAATTCTGCTGCTCTTTTAGCTGCTGCTTCTAAATCTTTTTTATCTTTTTGTGAATCAACCTGAAAACCAAGGCTTGCTTCTTTTTGGAGCTTATCAGCACCAATGTTACTGGTCATGATGATGATAGTATTCGTAAAGTGGGTTTTTTTAAACCCGATTATCAGGTTGGTGATTATCTAGTTGGTTACAAAGACCCAAGCGGCTATTTCAAATGCTTTTATAAAGGCGACATAACAATTTTGGAAAGTTATTATCCCAATAATTATGAAATTCAATATAATTCCATCGCTTATATCAACCGTGCTGGAATGCTGCGTCTTTTTTCAAAAGGTGAAATCTATGACGTCGCCACTATTTATGCCACAAACGCTGAAGGAAGTCAACAAAATTGGGAGCTTCATTATGATGTCCTTAAGTATAACGTAGGTTTGAATTTATTTAAGGTTTTTTATGATGGTAATGAATATTGATTAAATATATCTTTTTATCAATCTGAGATTGTGAGTTCGTTTTCTTAAAGCAACACTTATAATGCCACCAAGGTCAATTTTATCCACAACTACTTTGCCGCTCATTTCAGATGCATGGATGATGGTTGATTCATTTAATAAAATTCCTACATGCGTAATGATGCCTTCCGTATTATCAAAAAATGCTAAGTCCCCAGGCTTAGTATTTTGTAGAAAGTTAACTGTTTCTCCTAGCAAAGCTTGTTGTGAAGCATCTCTTGGCATTCTAACGTTTGCCAATTTATACGCCATTTGACTTAGCCCTGAACAATCAATACCAAAAATAGAACGTCCACCCCACATATAAGGAGTGTTAATATATAGGAACGCTGATTGACAAATTAATGCTCCGTCTGCTTCCAAATCATTTAATGCAATCTTTTTTCCTTTAAATTTTGAAGGTATTTCGTCTTTATTTATAGGAAATTTTACAATGTCGGCACCTAATGGTAAGTTCGTTTCAGTTTCATTGAGGATTAATTTACTGTAATGATCTCCAACACGGTTTTTAGGAAATTTGTTGAACTCTTTTTTTGAAATAATTTTCAATTGAGCAACCAAACAAAAGCCTACATATTCGTCCCATTCAGTTTTAATTTTTGCCCAAACAGCATCGTGTAAATATTGAATTTCTGCCTTTTCACCATATAGCATTTGACTGACTTGTTCCGATCTGTGAGAAGGTTCTTTGTAAATTGGTAAGATACTTACCTGACTAAAGGCATATGATAATGTCATCAAAGTTGGTTGTAAACGAGTGCAAATTAATATTATCTCAAGACCTATACAAAGCCAAGTTTCCTTTCCCAAAATCTTTTGTTATTTTGCAGTCTTATCTTCAAACCGATTAAGACAATTTTAGTGGTGAGGAGAACATTGTTATTTTTTTATTATATATAAATTTTATAGATCGAAATGGAATCAACGACAATTATTGTTGCTGTCGTCGCCGTAGCTTGTATTTTAATTGGCATATTTTTAGGTAAAATAATATTTGCAAAAAGCACTCAAGCACAGATAGACGAAGCAGAACAACAAGCAAAAAAATTAATTGAAGATGGAAAGACACAAGCTGAAACTTTAAAAGAAAAAAAGATATTAGAGGCTAAAGAGCACTTTCTACAATTAAAAGCAGACCACGACAAAGAATTATTACAAAAAAACCAAAAAATTTCAGAAGCTGAATCTAGAATAAAACAACAGCAACAAAGTTGGAATGATAAAAATGCCTCATTACAAAAGCAAATCAGCGAAAATGAGCAATTGAAGCAGAATTTAGACAAACAACTAGAGGCAGTTAGCATCAAAAGAAATGAGCTTGAAAAGCATCAAGAAGAACATATAAAACGCTTGGAAAAAGTGGCTGGATTGACAGCTGAACAAGCAAAAACTGAGTTGGTTGAATTGGTGAAAGAAGAAGCCAAAACTAAGGCTATGGCTTTTGTTAAAGACATCATGGAAGAAGCTAAAGTCAATGCAAACCGTGAAGCCAAGAAAATTGTTATTCAATCCATTCAACGTGTAGCAGCTGAGCAAACAATTGAAAATGCAATTACTGTTTTTCATCTTGAATCTGATGAACTGAAAGGTCAAATTATAGGTAGAGAGGGAAGAAACATTCGTGCTCTAGAAGCCGCAACAGGTGTGGATTTGGTTATTGATGACACTCCAGAAGCAATTGTTTTAAGTTGTTTTGATCCACTACGTAGAGAAATAGCTCGTTTGTCACTGCAAAGATTGGTTCAAGATGGTAGAATTCATCCTGCTCGAATCGAAGAGGTCGTGGAAAAAACTAAGAAACAATTGGAAGAACAAATTATGGAAATTGGTGAGCGCACCATCATCGAATTGGGCATTCATGGTTTGCATAAAGATCTAGTTCGTGTGGTTGGTAAAATGCGTTTCCGTTCTTCTTATGGTCAAAATTTATTGAGCCACTCAAAAGAAACCGCTAATCTTTGCGCAATCATGGCTGCAGAATTAGGACTTGGTCAAAAATTGGTGAAATTGGCTAAGCGTGCAGGTTTATTGCATGATATTGGAAAGGTTCCCGATGAAGAATCAGAATTGAGTCACGCATTAATCGGTGCTAAATTGGCTGAAAAATGTGGGGAACATGCTTCCATTGTAAATGCGATAGGTGCTCACCATGATGAAATGGAAATGCAATACATTATTTCTCCAATCGTTCAGGCTTGTGATGCTATAAGCGGAGCAAGACCAGGTGCAAGACGCGAAATGATGCAAAGCTATTTACAAAGAATCAAAGAACTTGAAGGTCTTGCAATGGCTTACACAGGTGTTGAAAAAGCATACGCCATTCAAGCTGGTAGAGAGTTACGTGTGATTGTTGAAGCTGAAAAAGTTACCGATGAAGAAACTTCACGTTTATCTATTGACATTTCAGATAAAATTCAAAAAGAAATGCAGTATCCTGGGCAAGTGAAAGTAACGGTTATACGTGAATTGAGAGCGGTTGGTATTGCACGTTAAAAGAATGGATTAAAAATTAAAAATCCTGCATGATGAGTGCAGGATTTTTTTGTTTTATATTGGTATGATTTAACCTTTGTATTCGCCCCAAATTTTTCTAAGGGTATCGGATATCTCACCTAAAGTACAGAGGTTTTCAACAGCTTCAATAACATACGGCATAAGGTTTTCATCCGATTCAGCTACTGCCGCAATTTTGTCAAGACATTCTTTTGCTTTAGCATTATCTCGCCTAGCTCTTAACGATTTAAGTTTTTCAGATTGTACTTGTCTGATGGAATCATCGATCTTAAAAACAGGAGTTTTTTCTTGTTCTTTGTTCGTGAATTTATTGACACCAACTATGATTTTGCTGTTGTCTTCAATAGCTTTGTTGTAGGCATAAGCTGAACGAGCAATTTCTTCTTGAATATAGCCTTCCTCAATTGCTTTTACAGCACCTCCTAAAGCATCAATTTTATGCATCAATTTTAGTGCTTCAGCTTCTATTTCATTAGTTAGTGTTTCAACAAAGTAAGACCCTGCAAGTGGATCAGCAGTTTGAGTCGCACCGCTTTCAAAAGCTATAATTTGCTGCGTTCTAAGGGCTATAGATGCAGCTTCTTCTGTTGGTAAAGACAAGGCTTCGTCGTAACCGTTTGTATGCAATGATTGAGTTCCGCCAAGAACAGCACTTAATGCTTGTAATGTAACTCTAACAATATTGTTTCTTGGTTGTTGGGCAGTTAGTGTGCTTCCACCAGTTTGTGTATGAAAACGAAGCATTTGGGCTTTGGGGTCTGTTGCACCAAGTGATTTGGTGATGTTTGCCCACATTCTTCTAGCAGCTCTAAACTTCGCAACTTCTTCAAAAAGATTGTTGTGGGCATTAAAAAAGAAAGATAGTCGAGGCGCAAAAATATTAATGTCTAATCCTTTTGCTTGCGCAGCTTCAAGATAAGCTTTCCCGTTAGCTAAAGTGAAGGCTAATTCTTGCACAGCAGTTGATCCAGCTTCGCGAATGTGATACCCTGAAATAGAAATCGTATTCCACTTTGGAACTTCTTTGCTGCAATATTCAAAAATGTCCGTGATTAACCTCATGGACGGTTTTGGTGGATAAATATAAGTTCCTCTAGCGGCGTATTCTTTTAAAATATCGTTTTGAATGGTGCCTGAAATTTTCTTAATATCAGCACCTTGTTTTTTGGCAAGCGCAATGTAGAATGATAGTAAAATGAAAGCAGTTGCATTGATGGTCATTGATGTAGATACATCTTGAAGATTAATGTCTTTGAATAAAATTTCCATGTCTTCCAAAGAATCAATGGCAACGCCCACTTTACCTACTTCTCCTTCTGACATGATGTGGTCAGAGTCGTAACCAATTTGTGTAGGTAAGTCAAACGCAACGGACAATCCCATTACGCCTTGACTTAATAAGAAATGGTATCTTTTATTGCTTTCCTCAGCAGTGCTAAATCCTGCATATTGACGCATTGTCCAAAGCCTATCTCTGTACATTGCGCTATGAACGCCTCTTGTGAAAGGAAACGAACCTGGCGTTTCCTCCATTTTTGGAGCGTCATTGTAATATTGTCTTATTTCAATTCCTGAATCTGTAAATAGTTTTTTATCCGTTGACATTTTTAATATTTCAAAAGTTATTAGGATTAATCTTGAACACCATAAGACAAAACCAATTTGGCTTCCTCGTTTATTACAGCCAAAGCATTATCAGTGGGTACGCCGCTTTCAACGGTCATGATGTAATCAATAATTTTAGCATGCATTTCTTTCCCTGAAGAATCTGGTTTAAGTTGTCTATAAACCAAATTAATCATGTTGAGCTCTTGTTCCTTTGCAACTCTTACTGCTTGCCAAACTTGTTTGGTAACATAAATTTGTTGACTCAAATTGTGTTCAAATTCAGTTTTAATATTGAAAGTCATTGCTGCATGAAGTTCAGCTGCGCTCATGCCTGATTCGTAAATTCTTGGTATTAAATTTCTTGGGTGAATACGTTCTAGAAACAAAGTGAGCCTTTCGTAGGCTTGTAATCTTAGTCGAACAGTTATTTCTTGGTTGTCTTTGAGTAGTGAAAGTTGTATTCTTTTAGTTTCGTTACTCAAATAATGCCTAACAATCTTGTTACAAGCAATAAATGTGATTAGAGATGGAATTGTGTACTTTAATATTTCTAAAATGGTAGTGATTGTATTATCCATGTTTGCAAAATAAATGAATTTAGTTGGTAAGCACTCAAACTTAGGTATCAAAAGCTAATGATTCAGAAAAAACAAATTTTTATTGAAAAAAGTAATGTGCAATCAAAAAATAAATCGGTTAATAGAATTATAAATTCACAATTGCAGAAATGCAGCATCCAAAATCAACCATTTGAAATGAAAGATAACTCAAGAAATAATTTCTAGTTTATATTTAACCTTATTTTGAAGGATTTATCTGAACAGTAAATTTAATTTTTTCTCAAACTCACTAAAGTATATGATTAATACTGATTCAATTTTCCCTGAAAGACCTCAATTTGCAGGTTTCTGGGAACGATTTGCCGCAGCCTTTATCGATGGAATAGTTATTGGCGCTTTAAATGTAGCAATCCGACTTACAATGGGTGATTCCATTTTCGAAACTGAATTTAATTTCAGAAACACATTGATTACTTATGTAGTATATTGGTTATATTTTGCAATTCAAGAATCTGGCTCAAGACAAGCAACTTTGGGTAAAAGAGCTATGAATATCCAGGTTTGTAATATGAGTTACGGTCGAATAACTTTCTGGCAAGCAACAGGCAGGCATTTTGCAAAATATATTTCAGGAATAATATTATTAATTGGTTACCTCATGATGCTTTGGGACGACCAAAAACAAACGCTACATGATAAAATGGCTAGAACTTTAGTAGTCGCATCTAATTCTTAAAATGTATGAGATGAGCTAGTTTTCTGACTTTATTTTTCTGTGAAATAAATCAAATACTAAAATGACTAAAGCTTTTTGACTACTTTTGGAGATTGCCTTTTAACAATTCATGTCACTACCACCTTTATTAAAGCATATTTATAATTATGGTACCGAAGAAGTCATTCGCCGTGGAAAGAAAATCTTTCTTACTTCTGGTGTTCAGCTACTCGACTTCGACCATTTAGGTGGACAAGTGCGTTTTAGAGTAAGAAACGACTTGTATCAGAATTATTATACAGTGACTGTAGCCAATTTTACACAGCCACAAAATCTTTCTGTTCGTTGCCAATGTCCTTATAATTTGGGTGAAATATGCCGACATGAAGTTGGTGCGCTGTTTCAACTCAACGACATGGTTCATAGTGGCTTTTTTGATAATACAGATGTTCAGTATAATCAAAAGCATACCATTGTACGACTGAAAATGGTTACACGTCAATTAATTCAAGTTTATGCATCAACAGCTGCATTCGAACAAGCAGAACAATGGGTGAACGAAAATAAGGTTCAAATCGTTCAAGGAAAGGATGATACTCTTGAAGCAATTGTTGACGATGGGCAAAAGAAATATCCTGTCTTGCTCAAGCAAAACGATGAAAGACAATTTGATACTTCTTGCATTTGTGAGGATTTAGATCATCCTCTTTGTGCGCATAAAGTCAGCGTTTTTCTTCAAGTGCTTTCAACTCATGGCGCGCAATATTTTCAAACCATGCGTAATTGGGATGAACAGAAAAACAAGTTGCTTAAATTATATGGTTATACTTTAGAAGATGACTTGACTAGCAAGTTTACATTTACTTACGAAAATGGAAAACCATTTCTACGAGTTTTAGATCCTTCAATAAAGAAATTGAGCACATTAACTGCGCCAATAATTGAAAAGAAAGAGCCTGAAATCATACAGAATCAAAGGCTTGGAATTGTTTTTACTATTGATAATAAATATTATCCCTATGTTCATCTTCAACTCATCACCGGAAAGACCAACGAAGATGAAAATGCTTTTCTCGGCGGTATTGAAAAGCTAGAATTGAGTCAGTACATCAATGCTGCTCATTTCAAAGAAACTGATAGAGAGTTAATACCAATAATTCGTAAGTTTTCTAGTGAGGAAATCATGAAATATTTCAAGAAAAATCTGCCTTTTGGTGATTTTCTTGGTGATTATCATGACGTGTTGCGCGATGAACCTAATCATGAAATTAAAGAGCAGGTTTGGGAGTTTTTATTACCTAAATTTCAAAAGCTGCTTAATCGTTTCTCCGTACACTCTCTTTGCTATTTGTTGCCTGCCAACAAGGTTTTGACATCCAAAAATATTTCTTCCATATCATTTGCGCCTACTATTGTGCACCCTGTATTGAAAGTCAGTACAGATAAGGATTTGACAAAAATAAATTTGTTTTGGGAGTTGGGTCATGTTCATCTATCTTTTGAGGAAGTCAAGATGTTGAACGCTGGGCTTTTGGTCTTTGAAGAAGCAATTTATTGTGTTGGAAATATTCATGAAGTATTTATTGTAGAAAATTTTTTACCTGATGGTTGTCTAGAAATTCCTTCAACAGAATGGGCTCATTTTTTAGAGCGCAGCGTCATGGATTGGAGCAAACACATCAAGGTAGAGTTTAGTGCTGATTTGATGGAAAATGTTGTGGAAGTACAACCTAAATTTCAACTTTATTTACAAGAAAGAGAGCAAATGTTATTGATGTTGCCTGTATTTAATTACAACGACATTTCAGTAAAATGGGGCTCGTTTGGTGATGTCATTAAGCCCAATAATGGAAAGGTTTTGGTCATTCATCGGAATGAAGAATTGGAAGAACAATTTCTTCAAATGTTGCGTAGAATGCATTCTGAAATGCAACAAAATAATCGCGAACATTTTTTGTATTTGCACGCAAGTGCAGTGCTTTCTAACAATTGGTTTTTTAGATTCTTAGATGAATTAAAGGAATGGCAAGTTGATCTATTTGGTTTCGAAGGGTTAAAAAATTTAAGAATCAATCAGTATAAGCCCGAAACAAAAATTGTTGTCAGCAATGGCATTGATTGGTTTGATGCACAGGTAGAAATTGCTTTTGGCGACCAGAAAGTTACAATTGCTGAAGTGAAACGTGCTCTCGCTCAAAAAATGAATTATGTCAAGCTTGGCGATGGGTCGATGGGTATTCTTCCGGAAGAATGGCTGAAAAAATATAGCTTACTCATGAAAATGGGAGAGGCTAAAAATGGCAAATTGAGGCTTCGAAAAATCCATTTCAGCGCACTAGATGAGTTGATGGCAGAAGTAGATGAAGATTCTATTGTAGCAGAGTTGGAAGAGAAAAAACTAAAGTTGAATAATATCATTGACCAAGATTATTCTTCCTTGACACCCCCATCTCAATTGAAAGCAACGCTTCGTCCTTATCAACAAGCTGGTTTTCAATGGCTTGCTTTTTTGAACGAAGCAAAGTGGGGTGGCATTCTTGCTGATGATATGGGTTTGGGTAAAACCGTTCAAGCTTTAACTTTCTTACAATACTTTAAAAATTCGCATCCCGAAGCTAAATTTTTAGTGGTATGTCCTACAACATTGATGTACAATTGGGAGAATGAAGTCAAAAAATTTACACCAGAATTAAAACATCATATACATCACGGACCCAAGCGAAGTTTATCTACCAAAGTATTAAACCAATTTGATATTACTATCACATCGTACGGGACAATGAGAAGTGACATCAAGTTGTTTAATTTCTTTGAATTTGATTATGTGGTATTAGATGAGTCGCAAGCCATCAAAAATCCACAGTCACAAGTAACCAAAGCAGCACAATTAATCAATGCGAAAAACAAACTGGCATTAAGTGGTACACCAGTTCAAAACAATACTTTCGACCTTTTTGCACAAATGAATTTTCTCAATCCTGGTTTACTTGGAAGTAGAGAGTTTTTCATGAATGAGTTTGCTACTCCAATTGATAAATTTCAAGAAGCTGACATTAAGGAGCAGTTGAGAAAATTGATTTATCCTTTTTTGTTGAGAAGAACCAAAGAACAAGTAGCTAAAGATTTGCCTGAAAAAACAGAATCCATCCTGTATTGTGAAATGGGAAAGGAACAAAGAAAAATTTATGATGCTTACCGAAATACGTATAAGGATCAAATATTGGGCATGATTGACGAACGCGGCATAGAACGCTCAACGATGCATATTCTTTCAGGTTTGACTAAGTTGCGCCAAATATGTGACTCGCCAGCTATTCTCAATGAAGAAGAAAAGTTTGATAATTATTCAATCAAATTAGAGGAATTGATGCGTGAAATCACCGAAAATGTGGGTAACCACAAAGCGTTGGTTTTCTCACAGTTCTTGGGCATGTTGGCTTTGATGCGCGAACATCTTGAAGCTGCTAAAATTCCTTATGTTTATTTTGATGGAAGTTCATCTTCAACTGAAAGAGAAAAAGCTATTCAGCAGTTTCAAGGAGATGATTCCACGCGTGTTTTCTTGATTTCATTGAAAGCGGGTGGTGTAGGGCTTAACTTGACTGCGGCAGATTATGTGTATATCGTTGACCCTTGGTGGAATCCAGCAGTAGAGCAACAAGCCATTGACCGAACGCATCGTATTGGACAGACCAAAAATATTTTTGCTTATCGTTTGATTTGTAAAGACACGATTGAAGAAAAAATGTTGGTACTTCAAGAGCGCAAACGTGCTCTGGCTCAGGATTTGGTGGCAGATGATAGCGCTTTTCTGAAAAAATTAACACGAGAAGATATTGCTTATCTACTAAGCTAAATGAAAAAACACTTCAGTTGTTTCTGATTTGTTTATTAAAAGTAAGAATTGGAAATAATTAAAATTCTTGTATTTATTTCGCTTTTGCAGCCAATTTTTTCAATTCTGATTTCATTTCAAATACAGTGGCAGTAAGCATTTCAAGCGAACTACTTGGTTCAGGAACGACATCAGTTACATACTGAACAAATTGCCAAATTTCCAAAATGTTTTCAATATGAATTTCGTAAGGCTCGTAAATTTTATTCAAAGAAATCAATAATAATGTTTTACTCTTCTTAATTCTGTTGTCAACTATTTTAAAAACAATACCATCGTCTTTGGTTACTACAATACAAGCTGTCCCATCTTTTATGTCTGCCCAGTTGTCCACAAAGTTGCCAATCACCATTGCGTTTTCAGGAATGGGCAGCATGCTGTCCCCAGTTGTTGGAAACATTCGAAACTTCTTATCCTTTGGCAAATGAGGCATATGAAAAACAGGTAATTTCTGAATGAACTCAGGATCACTGAAACCGTTTAAATAACCTGCTCTTGCTTTAAGAGGAACAAATTCGATTTGGTCGATGTTCTGAGTATCAACAACGGTTGCAAGCACTCTCATTTTTGAGCCAGTTGCAAAATCATCATTACCCGCTTCTAGTTCTTTGAGTTTGGTAGAAGATAGTTTGCTTAAGTCAACTTTTATCAAATTGTCGATGCTTATTTTGAATAGGGTTGAAAAATTTATTAAATCATCAACAGTTGGATTCTGTGTTTGTCCATTTTCATGGGCATTGAGTTTGGACCTTGAAATTTTAAGTTTTTGTGCAAGGTCATCTTGACTCCAATTGTGTTTATTTCTTAAATATTTGATATTAGCTGCCCAGTAAGACTGATTTGACATAATTGACACTTTTTGTTTCAAAAGAAAAGCATTTAAAGTGTCAAATATAGCAGTTATTTTGTTTGTTTACCAATCGTTTAGTGTCTATGGATTTTTATTTTTTTAAAAACTTAGGTATTTATAGGTTTAATTTCTATCAGATTGAAAAAAGCTTTGAATTGGGCTTAAAAGCTGAAATATTTCATGGTGATTTGAATTTTTTGTTCTTTTTTATTTAGTTCAAATGTTGATTCCTCATAGCTAGGTGGTCCAAATTTCAATGTTACATTATTGCTAAATCCATACCCTTCTTTGGGAATTCCAAGCAGATTTTTATCCATTTTATCATTCTTGTTTTCATCATGAAGCAACGTAATCGCATATTGCCCAAATGGTACATTCTTGATTACAAATGTGGCTTCTCTATTTTCTATTTTACCAACCGCATTATAAAAAGCTTTTGTTTTTGGATCTCCCATGAATTTTTCTTTTTGATTATAAATACTCATCAAAACATTGCCTTTTGTATTTCGAATTCCATCAATGTGGATTAGTAAATTACCTTGTTGTCCGAAACAATGTAATGAAAGAAAAATAATAATTATGCTGATAGATAATTTAAATGGCATTTATTGGGATTTATCGATGCTTAATTTTGTATGTGACAAAAGGCAATTTACTTAATTAATGCTATTGTCTAATATTCTTCTAATTAATCCGTCTCAACATAATTAAAACGAGCCGCACTTTCGTGCAGCTCGTTGTCTTATTTCAATCAATAATGATTATGGCTAATCCTTATTCTTTAGTAATCTTTATCGTCCCTGTTCTGCCTTCAGCATCTTTGTAACGGATTAAGTAAACACCACTCG